>JBGTCP010000102.1:0-29054 GCA_041748815.1 Chthoniobacterales bacterium | reverse complement strand
GCACAAGAAATGAAGCCGATGCCACTCCGATGCGGTTGGCCATGAACCTTGAGCGGAAACGCTCCGAGGGAGTCATCGACACGGTGATCTGAGTGTTTTCGCTCATTGCAACCGGACCCTTGGATCGACCACCGCGTAGAGAACATCGCTCAGGAGATTCCCGAGCAGGACCAGTGCGGCGACCACGAAATTGAGTGTGACGAGGATGGGATAATCGCGCTCCATCACTGCTTCGTATCCCATGCGTCCCATGCCGGGGTATGCAAAAATACTTTCAATGATGACCGAGCCGCCCAGCATGGCCGGGAGCAGGAATCCAATGCCTGTGATGAGCGGACGGATGGAATTGCGCAGCGCATGTTTGTAAAGCACGACTTGCTCGGGCACGCCTTTTGATTGCGCAGTGCGGATGTAATCTTCGGTCAAAGATTCCAGCATGGTCGCGCGGATGAAGCGGGATTGCACTGCGATGCCGGAGAGCGCGAGCACGGATGCGGGAACGATGAGATGCCAGATGCGGTCGAGGGCGAGGCTCACGAAATTCGGATGATCGACGCCGAAGGATTGCACCCCCAGAAGTGGTGCACCGGTGTAATTCACAAGAAAGATCGCGAGCATGTAAGCCACCCAGAAGCCCGGCAGAGCAATGAACACAAAGGCGACGAGCGTCACTGTGGTATCTTTCCAGCGGCCCACATGTTTGGCTGCAAGGATACCGAGCGGCACTCCAAAACCGAATACCAGTATGATGGAGACGAAATTCAACAACAGCGTGGCTGGCAGCCGCTCGAGGATTTTATTGAGCACCGGCCTCTCATCTTTGTTGCTCACCAGTTTGCCGGTGAATAGATCCCGCATGATCAAGTAGTACTGCTTGTGCAGGGGTTCGTTCAGATAAAATTTCTCTCGGTAATTTTCCTTCACCGCCTCCGAGATCTGGGGATTGAGTTCACCCCACGGATAAGGACTGCCTGGCGTGAGTGTGATGATGAAAAACGAAATCAGGCTCACCAGCACCAGTAGGCCGGAAGCGATGAGCAATCGTCGAATAATAAAGTTCAGCATCGATTAGTTAGCAAAATTGGGACCATGTTCGGGTCGGTAAAACCACTGGTTGTAATAGCGAAATCCAATATTGGTCAGACGCACCGGCTCTTCGAGGCGGATGCCGTCGACGGGGCGTGACACGCGATAAGCATCGCGCCACATCGCTGCAACGCCGCTCGGCACATGCACGAACAGATAGGGCTGGTCTTCATAAATTTTCGCCTGCAGATTCCCCGCGATCTCCTTGATCCGGTCGGTGTCAAATTCGGAGCGGAGTTCGTTGAGCCAGCGATCTACTGCAGCATTCTCGTAGCCGACGAAATTGAGCTGGCCGGGATTGGTTTGCGAGGAATGCCAGATCGTGAATTGATCAAAATCATAGCCCAGGGACCAACCAAGCACGACAGCATCGAAGTCGCCCGTGTTCACATATTGAGAGATAAACACAGCCCATTCGTAAATCTGTATCTGCACATCGATCCCGATTTTTCGTAGATCCGCCTGCACCAGTGTGGCGATGTCTTTGCGCACTTCGTTGCCCTGATTGGTAATGAGGTAGAATGAAAATGGCTTACCGTCTTTTTCGAGGATCCCGTCTGGCCCGGGGGTCCACCCTGCTTCAGCCAGCAGTTCTTTGGCGCGCTCCGGGTCGTAGGGGAATGGCTTAACCGCATCATTGAAAAACCAGACTTGCGGCGGGTACATGCCGGTTGACCGAGTGCCGTGACCGTAGAGAACAAATTCGATGATTGCATCCACGTTCACCGCGTGAGCCATTGCCTGCCGCACTTTGATGTCTTGGAAAATCGGGCGTCGAAGATTCCAGCCCACATAGTCGTAGCTTGGGGAAGGGGAGGAAAAGATCTCAAATTTCTCCTCATCCTCCATATTTGCCACTGCATGACTTGGGATCTGCCAGAAGTCCACCTGCCCGGTTTCAAACGCAAGCCGCATCGTGACAGGATCGGGGATGGTGCGCAGAACAACGCTCTCCAGATTTGGCGCTCCAAGGTAATAGTCCTCATTGCGCGTGAGGCGGATGAACTCATTGGTCCTCCATTCATCAAATTTGAACGGGCCGGTGCCGATCGGTGCGCGGTTGAAATTCTCCGCCCACCAGGTGCTTGGTTTTCCGTCCAAAATATGTTTTGGCAGAAGCCCGATCATCCAGCTGTTGAGTGCCGGAGAATAAGGACGGCGGTAACGCGCGAGCACTTCGTGCGGACCGATCACTTCGACATCCGCAAGCAATTCATAGTCTGACCTCCTTGCCGATGCGATGCTTTCGTCCATGATCATTCGGTAAGTGAATGCCACATCTTCAGCTGTGAACGGCTCGCCATCATGCCATCGCACATCGTCGCGCAGAAAAAACCGGACCTCCGGTTCATTGATGGCGGTGGCGGACTCAACCACTTCCCACGACCCTTTGGCTTCTTGGCCCGTGCCAAATTCCGCTTCGAGCGCGGCAATGACCGGAGCGGAATCTCCTGCCACGGTGAGTTCAAACGATCTGGACGAGAGCAGATGTGAGCGAACAATGGAGGTTTCGTTTTTTGCAAGAATGGAATCCAATGCTGCCTGCGCGTCTTCGGCAACGCTCACCGTGAGGATCTCAATGGGCAACGGGGAATGTGTCGTCAGTAAGGCCGAGATCGCATCCGCAACCAGTTTGCCGGGCTGGCCCAGGCGTAGAGTGAGTTCGGTGCCCTCCACTGAGATCCCGCGAAGTTCCCAGTCCGCCGGAGTGGCTTCCAGTGTGCTGAGCTGTGCTGCCGCTGCAGCGGCCGCCTCGGGACTGCTGAAGACGATGGCTGTGGTTTGCGAAAGCTCCCAAGTGGTTGCGAGGTTGCCGATGATTTCGATGTCCTCGCTATACTGCAGCAGCCCTTCGAAAATGTAGCCATTGACCTCGCTATCGGCTCCAGTGGTCGATTGGATGGGATTGAGAATCCGCGCTTCGCCAATCCCGCCGGTCATCATCTCGTTGCGGATTTCCACAGGCGTGAACTTCACGCTGACAAATGATCCGATCATGATGGTCACGATCAACACCGGAAATCCGTAAACTAATAATCTAACCCAAAGCATTGGAGGACAAGATTCCGTTTTCCTGCGCTTGAGTCAAATAGTTCATGCACGGGAGGGCGGTCTCCCTCCCGGCAGGTTGAGAAGATCTTAGCCAAATTGCGCAGGAAATGTTAGTGTTTATGTGAAATGAGTAAATTTTCCCATGCACTAACAAATGATCACCGCAGTTTCCTTCTCGATCTCCTCACGCAACCATCTCCTTCGGGGTGGGAGGCGGGCGGACAAAACCTTTGGAAGGCGGAAGCTTCGAAACTGGCGGACTCCACTGATCAGGATGCTTATGGAAATACATGGGCTGTGGTGGAGGGGACGGACCCCGGTGCTCCCACTTTGATGCTGGAGGCTCATGCAGATGAGATTGGATTTATCATCCGCCACATTGATGACCAGGGCTACGTGTTTATGGCCCCTGTTGGCGGATCGGACAGTTCTCTCGCTCCTGCGAGGAAGGTGCAGTTTTTTACTAAAAAAGGGGTGGTGCTCGGGATCATCGGGCACACTGCGATTCACTTGCGCGACACCAAAAAAGATAAACACCCGGAGTGGAAGGATCTGTATGTGGACGTGGGCGCATCAAATGCCGCCGAGGCTGCTGAACTCGGGATCCGCGTGGGATTGCCGGGAGTGTATTTGGATAATTCGATCGAGATCGGGGAGAACCGGATCGTCGGGCGCGCCATTGACAACCGCATCGGCGGATTTTTGCTGGTGCGCATCCTGGAACTGCTCAAGGAAGGAGCGAAGCCTGCGGCTAGTGTGATCGCGGTGAATGCGGTGCAGGAGGAGCTGGGTGGCCATGGTGCCAACATGATTGCGCATCGTTTGCGACCTAATTTGGCGCTGGTGTTTGATGTGACGCATGCGACTGACACGCCTGGCATGGACGTATGCGACCACGGGCTGATCAAACTGGGCTCAGGACCCACAGTGGCTCACGGCATGGCCAATCACGGCCAGTTGGTGGATGAACTCATCGCAATTGCAGATCGCGAAAGCCTGCCGCTCCAACATGAGGTGGTGGGGCGCACCACGCGCACCGATGCCGACCAGATCTTTGTTTCCCGCGATGGCGTGCCGCTTGCGCTGCTTTCCATCCCTTTGCGCTACATGCACTCGCCGACAGAACTTATCGACTTGCGCGACGTCGAGGCGACTGCTCAACTGGTCGTTGCGTTCGTGCGTTCGCTCACATCGGAAAGCCGGTTTTGTGCCCGCGGCGTATAACTTTTGTATCACCTACCATGTCGTTCCCCATTCCCCATAACGAAGAAGCCCGCATCAAAGCATTGCGGGATTTTGATGAATATCTGCAAAACCACGACGCCGGCCTCCAAGCCTTTGCGGAGATCGCCTCCTCTGTGTGCGGAGCACCCATCTCTCTGGTGACGATGATTGACCGCACAGAACAACGTCTCATTGTCCGGTGCGGGATCGACGGAGACAAAACCTCGCGTGATCATGCTTTCTGCGCACACACGATCATGAAACAGGAAATCATGGAAGTAGAGGATGCCCAGAAGGACCCGCGTTTTTCCGACAACCCGTTTGTGACCGGTGATCCGCGAATCCGTTTTTACGCGGGGGCTCCAATCATTGATAAAGGCGGCTTTGCGCTGGGCTCCTTGTGTGTCATCGATACGATCCCGCGCAAACTGAATGACGATCAGCGATCCGCGCTCTCTTTACTGGCAAAAAGCGCCATGAATCACCTCGAGCTTCAGCGAACTTCCGCGCAGCTTGCCAAAGCATTGGCAGATCTGAAAACGATCGGCGGCCTGATCCCGATCTGCGCGCATTGTAAGGGCATTCGGAATGATGACGGGTTCTGGCAAAGCGTGGAGCAGTTCATGTCTGCCCACGGTGATGTGAGAATGAGCCACGGAATTTGTCCGGAGTGTCTCAAGAAACATTATCCGGGTTTCAAACCGTCGTTGTCTTGAAGTCGGGATGGCCGGCGATAGTGATATTGCTGGCTCTGTGTGTGGCCCTTGTTAGTCTATTTTATTTTAATTGTCTCAAGATATTTGACGTCAAATATTTTGGCGCGGCCGGTGATGGTGTTTCCGATGACACCGCATTTATCCGGGAAGCGATCCGTGCCGCTGCGCTTGAACGCAGGAGTGTTGTTTATTTCCCGGAAGGTGTCTACCTCGCTGCTCCCACGGAGCTTGGGGAGGCTGCCTTTGAGATCCAAAAAAGCGGTATCGGATTTCGTGGCGAAGGACCATTAAAAAGCGTGATCTCTCTCGCTGCCTCCGGTGGGAGGGATCCTGCTGGGGCTATTTTGCGGCGTGGAGGGGCATTTTTGCTGCGAGGCACGGAAGCTAACCCACTGCGGGGTGTGACTTTCCAGGGGTTGCGTATCACCGGGAACACATTGCCTAATGCGCACGCGGGGGAATGGGACGGCGAGGCCGGGCGGACCGGTTGGGACGTCACACACAAGTGCATCGCGATCGCGGGTGACGTGTCGCGCATCCGTATCGACCAATGCACGCTCGACGGTTGGAGGGGTGAGGTGATTTATGCAGGTGGAGGTTCCGAACTGGGGCGGTTTGTGATTACGGGTTCCCGCATCTATAACTCTAACGCATCGGCCATCAGCATGACCGGCGACGTCAGAATCGAAGGATGCGAAATCTTTGATGTTTACAATGGGGTTGAAAATTTCTCAATCGCCCGCCACCACCAAACAGTCGTGAAAAACTGCCTGATCGAGCCGGGCCGGTCTTTTGCATCAGCCAAGTTCGGGGTGGTGTTTATCGGCACGCGTGCAGCATCGCTGACAGTCAGGAACTCGAGGATCCGGTTGGCGCATCAGGCTGGCATTTTCCTCAGTGAGGGCGCCCACAATGTGGTCATCCGTAACAATGAAATTGTGGATTGCCCGGGAATTTACGCGATTACTCTAGGTCTCTATGATCAGTTTGAGCAGGACCGCGGCTACGGCAATCTACGCATAGAAGGTAACCGATTCCTCTCACAAGGACGCAGTGTTCAGGCGCCGGCGATTCGTTTTTACGGTGTTGCATTGCACGACCTCCAGATCAAAAACAATGAGGTTATACAACTTGGAGGCGCCACCTATGAGCAGTTCCTGGATCTACCCACGGCTGCAACGCGACTCAGGATCGAGCGCAACCAGTTGGCCACCGGCGTCAAGCAAGGGCATTGAGCAGGACGACCTGGAGCATTGATTAATACTGCCAGAGACGGCCGCGTTCAGCGTCGGTGAAGACCTGGGGACTCTTCATGTAATCAAGCGGCGGATTCGATAGGCTGTCGTCGCTCAGGACAGGAAGTGATTTGCCCACGGTGTTGTCCCAGGGCTGGGTTGTTGATACGTTGATGGGAGTGCCCACCCGAACGAGATCAAACACTTTTTTGGCAGCCTTGAGCGGCATGCGAACACATCCTGCGGTATTCGGGTGTGGGCGCATGAAGCCCCAGTGCAATCCGTAAGCCGGGCCATAAAATTCGATCCAATAAGTCATAGGGTAACCGGCACCAGGCTGGCTCGCGCGGCGACGGTGACGCGTTTTATTACGCACGGTATGATTGCCAGGAGGTGTGGGTGTTGCTTGGCGACCCACAGTGACAGGTGTGGCGAGCAACACTTTGTCCCCCTCAACCACGTACAGCCGTCCGGCTCCTGTGCTGATTTTCATTTGCACAGCTGCGGGATTAGTAGGCTGGGTAACTGGCGGGTCAAACGTGAATGAATTTTGGGTCCCGGTGGACGACGATGGCATCGTGGCGCAGGAGCTCAGGGAAATGGCGACCAATGCCAGTAGACAGGAAAAATGCGTGAGGGAAAGTTTCATAGGTGTGTGTGGGAGCGTTCTTAAACGAGCGTGACAATGCCCCATCACGCGTGCGATGCAACAAGATTTTCATTCAGGACCACCGTCGATAGTTTGAGTATGGAGTCTGGACAAATTGCAAGACCAGTGCGAATGTGGCAAAAATTCCCCTATGGACGAAAATGTAGATCTTCCCCAGGCCCAGGTGCCAGTAAATCCGAAAGTGGTGCGTTACTTTGTCCATCATGAGGATGACACGCTCGGACCGTACACGCTTGCCCAGCTGCAAGGGCATTGGAGGAGGCGCAAGTTTACTGAGGAGGCAAAAGTCTGCGTGGCTGGCTCGGAAGAATGGATGGAGATCGCTTCGATGAAAGATCGACTGGATTTTAATCCGGTAGATAGACATTTCACTACTCCGGTTGAGGACCGCAAACGCCAGCGCTCAAAACGCCGGGCGAAACGCGGTAGCGCCATAACATGGCTGGTCGTCCTTGGCATCGTCCTCGCGATGGCCATTGTCGCCGCAATAATTTATTTCGCTGGAGTGGCATTTTAAAAGTCCGGCTGCTACTGTACGCGACATGCAAGTTGCCGCGACCAATTCACTCAACGAACTTTTAGAGTTTCTTCGATTTCCAAGTATCTCCACAGACTCGGTGCATGCCGGGGACATGGTGGATTGCGCTGAATGGCTCGTCCGCAAACTTTCGTCCATCGGGTTGGAAGCACGCCTCGAGGCGACGGACGGGCATCCGGCAGTGGTTGCAAAAAACCGGCACCAGCCGGACCGCCGGACGGTAATGATTTATGGTCACTACGATGTCCAGCCTGTTGATCCGCTCGAGCTTTGGGATTCACCGCCATTTGAACCCAGTGTGGTGGATGGAATCATCACGGCGCGCGGTGCGACGGATAACAAAGGGCAGATTTATGGACACATCCTTGGTGTCCAGGCGGCGCTGGAAGCCAATGGCGACCTTCCAGTGAACCTGATTTTTCTCATCGAGGGCGAGGAGGAAATCGGAAGCCCACATCTTGAAAAGTTTCTCATCGAGCATCAGGAATCGTTGCAGTGTGATGTGGTGGTCATTTCAGACACGACGATGATCGCGCCTGGCACACCATCTTTCACATATGCCCTGCGCGGAATTGCTGCGATGGAATGTGTCGTGCGCGGCCCGGCGATGGATTTGCATTCGGGGCTCTTTGGCGGCGCGGTGGTGAATCCCGCAACTGTGGCCGCCAGGCTGGTGGCTTCGCTGCACGATCAGGATTACCATGTGCAAATCGAAAAATTCTACGACGATCTGGTGCCGGTTGCGGATTGGGAAAGAGACTCATGGGCGAAGTTGCCGGATATGGAAGCTTCACTATTGGAAGTCACAAAGGTGAATGCGCTGGGCGGCGAAAAGGGCTACTCCCCGACCGAGCAAATTTGGGCAAGACCGACTGCGGAGGTAAACGGGATCGCCGGAGGGTATCAGGGCGAAGGGTCCAAAACAGTATTGCCGAAGGAGGCAATGTTTAAGCTCACATTCCGACTGGTGCCTGCGCAGGACCCGGCACGGATCCTGGATCTGGCCGAAGCACACTTGCGCAAGCACTGCCCTGCCGGCGTGACTCTGGAGGTTCGTCAGGGACACACCGGACGGCCTTACATGACGGACCCGTTTTCCGATTTTGGGTTGGCTGCCCAGCGTGCCTGCGAAGCTGCGTTCGGGCGGAACGCGGCGCTGCTAAGAGAAGGTGGAAGCATCCCGATTGTGCAGGCTTTTAAGGAGATTCTCGGTGTGGATACATTGCTGTTGGGCTTTGCTTTGCCGGATTGTAAGGCCCACTCACCGAATGAAAATTTTCCTGTGTCAAATTTCGAGGCTTGTATTGCTCTGAATCAAAAGCTGATGCCAGCGCTCGCGGAGGCTTAGACGCGCCGCTGCCAGAGGCTGGCGAAAGCCATGCTCCATTGGAACTTGCGGCAGTGCTCGCGGATGAGGAAAGGCATATCCTTGCGTTCGATGATATCGAAGTGCGGCGTGAGAATCGCGCAAAGCGCCGCTTCACTACCGGCCTCACCGGTAACCCAGCGTTCACTGGGAGTGAATTCTTCAAGCCATGTAAACGGCGTGCTGAATATTAGATAGCCGCCCGGTTTAACGAGCTCTGGGAGACGCCCGAGGAAGTGAGACGGTGTGTGCAGCCGGTCGATCAGATTCGAAGCATGCACCACATCAAAACCTTTTAACTCAGGACGCAGGTGCATGGCATCACCGGTTTCGAATCGAACCCGGTCGCGGGGCAGGTGAGAGGGAACTCGCGCTATTGCTTCGCGGAACAAATTGGCCTCTTCATGAAATCTGTATCGCAACTCTCCGGTTTCCTTCAGCGCTTCTGCCGCGTCGATAAATGCTTGTGAGTAGTCAATCCCCAGCACCGATTTGCAGAATGCGGAGAGTTCAAATGAGGATCGTCCTACCGCGCAACCGATGTCCAGGGCTGTTGCTGTCTCTGGAAGTGACCTGCCCTCAAGAAATTCTTTGACCGTCCTTGCAGGATAATCCAACGCATCAGCTGGTCCTGATGGCCATGGCAGATTTTCCTCAGCCGTGCCGTAGTGGAAGAGCAAATATTGGGAAAGGATAATCCCTGACTCGTAAATATCCACAATGGGTCGGTTATTCAGGAATCCAAGGCATTGAGCAGATAAGCGGATGGCTCAAAGTGCTCGATCAGGATTTCATGCTGGTTGCCGCGGTGCATGCGCACCTGGCTGATATCGAAGTTGGGTGTTTTATGTGGCGCAAAGAGGATATCGTCGTGGGTAGCATTTTCGTGCTTTTTGAACATGCCGGGGACGATGTGACCGCCCAGATGGTCGTCGCGACCTGTTGCCAGGTGGCAGGTCCCCAAAACTTTTTCATCTTGAATATCCGCTCCGCTTACCGGCAGGACCTGGGTTCCGAAGCCCAGCTCGCCGAGCACTCCCGTCATCGGATCATCTGCCAGCCTGTCATTGTGGTCGGCAATCGTTGCTTCGTTTCCTTGGATAAGCGTGGATCGAATGATTCGACCTCCTTCAACCGTGAGCACTCCCAATGTGCCGTCAGCATATTTCATTGGGAATTCGCCCTCCGCAGATGCCGGGACGAAATACACTTCCCCGGCTGGCAAATTAGCAATGTCGGGAGTTTTTCCGCGGCAGAGTCCGTGGCTCTTTTGCGCGTCCTGACCTGCCAGATCCAGCGATGCGGTGAGAACGCGTCCATCTTCCAGTGTGAAGTCAATCTCAATGGTGTCGGCATTGGTCATCGCGAGGCGGAGCTTCTCCGCATCGCGGCTCACGTCATTGTAATCAACTGCCAAACCAGTCGAGAGGATCACGTCGTTGAGACCATGCATGGTCGCCCCGCGGAATCCGATTCGCTTTGCGTGAGCGGTGAGTGGTGCAGTGGCCGACCATGTGGAGACGCACAGAACGATGTCGTATTGTGAGTACACATTGGCCTCGAGACTCAGCTCATTACCTTGGACGTCCACGCACAGATCGGGCATATCAAGATTGCTGCCGCCAGTGGCTTGGTAGGCGAACATTTCACCTCCCTTGAGTCCCATCTGATCCAGGACCCCTTCTTTGAAGGCGGTATAAAAGACCTCGTGTGCTTTGCGTTGAACAAGGTGATCGCCCTGCTCCAGGAACGCAAAATCCCGCATCAGCGAAAGGTCTTCCAGATCGATGAGGATACAGACTGATTCTCCAGCCTCGGGCTCAAAGACAGTGGTCAAAAGCCGCCGCAGGTCGAAAGTGGGAAAAGTGCGGCGGTTGGCACTCAAGACGATGGAATTCTCGTTGGGCATGAACATAGTTTAATAGGAGTGGGCTGAGGTTGAAGATAAAACTTAGACAATTTTAGTTACGGCAGCGTTACGATTTTCGATGCACTGGATTTTTTGCTGGAGATCAAGAGATCGTGCGCTTCCGGCCGTGCCACTGAAACCAACGACGTTTGAGCCGATAATAATGTTGGCCGTAGACCTGCATTGCAAGCGCCTGCAACCATGGATGCGGACTGGAAAAGTAGCGGCGTGTCATTGCGGCGGACTCCCACCACATTGGAGCAAGGCGCGAAGCGGTCTTGGCATCCGAGTGAAGTCTCATGGCGGCGAGGGGTGATGGAAGGTAGTGCCACCGCGTCTGCGGCGCAATGCGCAGCCAGTATTCATGGTCCATGCAATATTGGAGAGTGGTGTCGAAACCTCCGTGTGTTTCGAATACCTGGCGCCTCCAGAATGTGGATGGTTGCGAGACGAAGTTGCACCGGTGCAGCCGCGCCAAGCTGAATTCCCCTGCCTGCTTGCCACGTTTCCATCCAGAGTCTCCCTCCAGAAAGTAGTAGTCCCCGTAAACAACATCCACATCAGGGTGATCCTCAAAAATCCGTAGCACGTTCCTGTAAGCACAGGCCTCTACCAGATCGTCGGCGCAGAGGTAGGATAGAATGTCGCCTGTTGCTTGCTCGAGTCCTTTGTTAATGGCGTCTGATTGGCCATCATCCGGCCCGCTTTGCCACTTCGCAAACGATTGCCCACTGAGGATCTCCAGAGTTTGATCGGTGGAGCCGCCATCGATCACAAGGTGTTCAACAGAATGGTCAGCAGCTCTTTCGGCGGCGGCCCTTACACTGGCGAGAGTTTCTTTGATGAATTCTCCCTGATTTAATGAGGGAGTGATGACAGAGAGCTTCATGCCGGGAGGCCCAGGCTCTGTTTTGCGCGCGTGGCAGGATCCAGAAGAGGTGCGGGATAGAGCGAATGAAAAACCTGGCAATAGCGGCTCGTGATAGTGTCCCAATCGAATTCCTCGCGCGCGCGCTGATAGGCGAGATTGCCGATTTCCGCGCAGCGTGAGGGATCCGATGACAACGTCTGAATGGCTTTTGTCAAAGATACAAGCGGGTCGTTCCCGGAGAAGGCATAGCCAGCGTCTTTGATGACTTCGCGGGTGGCTTCGTGGTCGCGGAAAACAATCGCAGCTCCCATTCCCATTTGGTCGAGGAGAACAAGCCGGGTGGCTTCTATGGCGGAAGGGAGCATGAATAGCAGCGCGTTGCGTGAAAGCTCCCGGTAGGCACCGCCGTAAACGCCGCCGGTGAAGATGACCCGCTCATTCGCGAGCGCCTGCAATGTCTTGAAATACTCCTTTTCATACCCGACCGGACCGACGACTACGAGCGGGAGTTGGACTCCGGATTTGACGTATGCCTCAACGAGAACGTGGGCCTCGTTTTCCGGTGAAAGTCGCGAAACGAACAGCAAATATTGTTTGGACGAAAGCCCGTATCCGCTAAGGATCGGAGTGGCAGCGGGCTCCAATTGACGGTCGAGATTGGTCCCATAGGCAATGTGTGTGGGCGTGAAACGATAATTCCGCTGGTAGTGTTTTACGACTGCATGGTTATCAGCGATTAGGCGATCCGCATAATGCAGGCCCCACACTTCACTGCTCTGCAGCCACCAGCGTGCAAAGCCATGCCACTTGCTGCGCTTGTAATCGATGCCATCCACATTCAGGACCACTTTTTTTCCACTGAAGCGCAGAGCTTTCGCAAGGAAAGCGTTCCCCACTCCACAGAGGTAAATAATGTCGTAACGGCCAAATGCAGCATGCGCCGCACAAAGCGAGCTGTGGACAATGGTCTCCAGATATTTTGAGGGAATGGTCGGCAAGTAAATGATCTGCATGCCTCGATACGTCTCTGGTCTCTCGGAATAGTGGTTCGACCGGTTGTAGACTGTGACCTCGTAATTCCCGCGGGCAAGGCGTGAGCCAAGTTGTTCCACGACGGTTTCAAATCCGGCATACCGGGCCGGGGTGCCGCGAGAGCCCAGGAAGGCCACCCGCATGGCTTTACTTTCTTTCGGAATGCGTTGCGGAAAAACGCGATTCTTCGCCAGTTGACCGATGAATTTGGAATTGTATTTAAAGTAGCGCGGCCAAAGGCGGGCAGGCTCCTGCGCGAGACGATAGAGCCATGTGAGGCCGAGATTTTGCATCCACCCGGGCGCAAAAGGGCGCTTGCCGGCAAGGAGTTCAAAGGCATCGCCAATCGCAAAAAACACGCCACGTAGGAAGCGGTGCTGATTTTTAATAATCCAGGTTTCCTGTCTTACACCTCCGAGTGCGACCCAGATGAAATCGGGATTTGCTGCATTAATGTGGTCTGCAAATTGTTGTTCATCCTGCTCGGTCCATGTGCGGTAAGGAGGGGAGCAGCTGCCCACAAGATTAAATGCAGGGTTGATGGAGTGTGCGGCAGCTTCCAACAGTCTCAGTGTATCGCTGGAACCCCCGAAGAAATAATGTGTGTGTTCGGGCGATGAGTGCTGGATCACATGCCGCATGAGATAGGGACCATACACGCGGTCGGAGAGTCCGGCGCCCTTTGCATTGAGCATCCACTTGATGGGAGTGCCGTCGGGGACCGTGAGATCAAAGCGATGCATGATCCGTGCAAAATGCGGATCCTGTCTGGCGGCTGCCACGATATGAGTGTTGCATGCGGATACGGCAGCGGGCCGCGGGGCTTTTGCCAGTGCACAGATTTCCTGCATCGCGGTTTCGTAAGTGGCGCAAGCGATGTCGAGATCCAGGATTTCCTTGGTGGCAATGGACATGGGCTATTCGATAGGGCATGGAAGCGGGGCTGACGAGTCATCAATTCGCAACATGCCTTCTGCGAATCATTTCCCGGATCCTCATGCCATGAGCTTTTCCTGCGGGTTCGCCGCATATGGCACCCGCGTAAAAGGTTTTCCATGCCAGTGACAAGCTGAAACCATTCACCCCGTAGGATTTCAAAAAACGCCGGAAGTTTCCCGGCAGGTAGCTCTTCATGTGTGCACTTCCCGTGTGATGAAATGCAAGATACGACAGGTTTTGAAGGAGTGCGGCAAATTTGATAATCCCAAAAACCGCAGACTTCGGCTGACCGGGTGCAGGCTCGGGAGGAATGTGCGGGACCACGACGCCAGGGAGTAAAACGCCGCGTAGCCGCGAAGCCAACCGCATACTCCACTCGAGATCCTCGCCGAGCATAAAAAAATCTTTTCGATGCAAGCCAATGGCATCGGCGGCTTTGCAGGTAAATAGTACGCACGCACCAGTGGCCCAGCAAAATTCCAGAGGTGCATTGCCCAGCAACGCAAGTGCATCATCCGGCGTGCGTGCCTGACGGATTAAATCGCGCGCTTCTTTCTCCCTCGGTTCAGGGAATCCCCAAACATGATTCTCATGATCGGTGAGCAAAGGAACAGCGGCCTCGCAGTCCGTGCAGCCCGCAAGCAAATCCCTCAGCGTATTTTCTGAAAAAACCACATCGTCATCGAGCGTCAACAAGTGGGTAATATCATACGCCCAATACTCCAGAGCCACTTCGCACCCTATGTGCCATGAGGTGCCGGGTCCCGGGTTCTCCGGCTCGGCAAGGTAGATGGCGTCGGGCGCTGTGGATTTCACCACACGTTCGGTTTCGGCAGAGGCGGCATTGTCCACGACCACGATGCCGCCGGGCGGAGTGCTGCCTGTAAGTAACCCACGCAGGAGTCGCGCCAACTCGTGATCGCGATGATAAGCCACAATCACAGCCACTACGAAATCCGGCTCCGCGCTTTTCATAATTCAGCGGCGTGCGCCTTCAAAATGCTCTGCAAGTCCGTTCGCGAGCGAGTCCGCATATTCTCGAAAAATGCTGCGCCTTTCCACTCCGTTGATCACGCGGGTTCCCTCATAATCGCCAGCTTGTATCCGTGCGTAATCCGCCACCGAGTTCATCACGTAGGGCTCCATAAATAAGACCGGGTTCATAAATGTGCGGCTCGCGAGAAGGTTGCGCCCCCACACATAATCCGTCCCCGGAATGCCCACTGCATTGGGTCCCTTGTAAATATACGGTGGAAGCACGGTCTCTCTGGCCATTGCGCTCGCAACTCCTGTGGCAACCGGGATTTCCTGTGAGTGAATCCCCTGAAGCAGTCGCAGCACCATCGCGTGCCGCACATCATCGAGGCTCAGTTCGCCCTGCGAATAGGCACCATTCACGAGGATGTGGAAATGTGTTTCGTCCACGAGGGTGGGGCGGTCGGGGTCGCCCCATGCCTCCGCATTGAAGTGCAAACACAGCGTGAGGTCGGGCCGGACTTTGCGGTTAAGAATCTCTGCTCGGGCCCGGACTTCGCTGGTGCGGAAAAACAGCAGCTCACTTTGCCATTGGAGCGAACGCGAGCGGAGCGGATCCCGCATGGAAGAATAGGTTTGCGGATATTTAGCGATGCCCATTCGTTCCAACACATCCGCAGCATCTTTGCGCAGATCACGCGGGCGCTGGCTGGTCACTGGCTGGGCTTTTTTTCGGATGTTCACCACTTTTGCGCCCAGCGCTTGCAGCCGGGGTTCCAGCAGATCTGCAACAATCAGCACCATTTCACCTTCGATGACGGGTTGATCATTGCCGATTTGAAACCAGCGCTCCTCCGTGCGGGCAAATTCCCCGCCGATGTGCCCGGGGTCCAGTGCGATTGTCATGCCTGCAAGCGGTTTGCCTGCCGGGGCTTTGCCAAGCTCCGCAGTGGACTTCCAATAACGCGGTCCGCTCTTACGTGCACCTTCATTGGGAGCAAAATTCAGCCGGTAGGTCGCGGATGGGTTGCGGTAGTCCATCCGGATGTCGGCACCGGCGAGATCAATTTCGATCGTTTCCTGCCATGTGCCACCCGGGGCGTAGAGCGCATCCAGCCACCGGCGGAATTCCTCCTGCGTGATTGAGCCTTGGTACGGGTCCAGCTCCGACCAATCGGGCACTCCTGCCAACGGGCTAAGGCTGGCTGGTGCGCAACGTCCTGAGGGTGCGAAGGAAACTAAAAGCGGTATAACGAAACAGGCGGTGCGTGTGATGAAACTCATTTTCTGCTGGTGTGGCGGAAAGCCTAATATACATGTTGCGCATGCTTCGAATACTTTTTCTCGGTGATGTGGTTGGCGAACCGGGGCGCAAGGCGGTCATTGACCTGCTGCCGGCATTACGCGAGGAACTCGGCCTCGATTTCGTCATCGTGAATGGTGAAAATTCTGCTGGCGGCCGTGGCATCACCCCGAAGATCTGCATCGACCTCCTCCGGGCCGGAGCCGCCGTGGTCACCACAGGTGATCACGTATGGGATCAACGCGAAATCGTCGAGTTCATGGAAACGGAGCCCCGGCTTTTGCGTCCCGGCAATTATCCGCCGGGAACTCCCGGTCAGGCATGGGTGGTGTTGGAGACTGCAAAAGGTAAAGTCGGCGTCGTGAACATCCAGGGCCGCACGTTCACTCTGCCGATCCTCGAAAATCCATTCCTTGCAATGGATGCAATCCTCGAGGAAGTGCGTAAAGAGACGGCTATCATTTTTGTCGACATGCACGCCGAGACCACCAGCGAAAAAATCGCCATGGGAAGGTATCTGGATGGACGGGTCTCGGCCGTGGTGGGAACTCACACTCACGTGCAAACTGCCGACGAACAGATCTTTCCAGGCGGCACAGCATTCTTATGCGATGCCGGAATGTGCGGCGGCCATGAATCGATCCTCGGACGCCGCATCGAACCCATCATTGAACGTTTCCTCAAAGCCACACCCATCGGATTCCCCGTGGCAAAAGGCGACATCCGTCTGAGCGGTGCGCTCGTCGATGTTGATGTCGAAACCGGCCGCGCCGTGTCCATCGAGAGGTTTCAGAGATGCTGGTCGCCCACGCAAAAGTATATGGATGAAGAGGCCGGGCCATCGATGGACTGAGATGCCGGGCATTGGTTTCGGGGCGGGGCTCGGCTCGGGGTTTGGCTGTAGAACAGCATCGGGGCGGGCGCAAGGACTGGGGGAGCGCCGATATGATGACGATGGAATGGTCGTGTCCGAAGCGAATTCCTGCGAAATGAACCCTAACTAAGGAAACCCGATGAAAAAATTGAACAAACTGAATCAAATTGCCAATGAGAATGGAATCGTTATTCCGGTGATTCTATGGTGGCTCGGCCTGCCGATTACGCTCATCATCATACTCTGGCTGATATTCTAAGATCCTAAAGGATTATCATTCATGCGCATGGCGCAACGGCTCAGCAAGAGGGTTGCCCAGTGCATTTTGCTGGATGCGAAAATTCAGCGAAACGGGATGTGCGAGTCCGGCTCTCTAAGCTTCCAATCGCTGGATAACATTCTTTTTTTGAGGGTGGCGACATCCACTTCGATGCCGAAAGGCGAATATTTATTATCTCCTGTGGGGTGTTCTATGAAATTGCTAATGTTACCATCGATCCACACTTTTATATGTGGAGCTCTCTACCTCTTTGCGGCTGCTGCACCGCATTGCGTAGCTCAAGATGGCAGCCACAGCGGACTGTCCCCATGCGAAATTATTCTTATTCCGCACCTGGGCGACGAGCAAATCGACCGCGACATCTCGGCACTCCAGAAACGCATCTCGGCGGATCCCGCAAACACAAACGCACTCCGGTTTTTAGCTTGGGCGTTTGTTTCCAAGGCGCGATCTGCCGCCGATCCGGGATACTACAAGCTTGCGGAGCAATCCGCGCTTTGCCTGGAGAAAGCCGAGCCAGGAAATCACGAGGCACTTCTGATACGCGGCCATGTTTACAATAGCATGCACCGGTTCCAGGAGGCTGAGGCAATTGCCCGCCAGCTCACCACAGAACGGGAGGTGGCATTTGATTTCGGACTACTTGGCGACGCGCTCATGGAGCAGGGAGAATTAGAGGCGGCCACCAAAGCTTATCAGCGCATGATCGACCTGAAGCCGAATCTGCAATCTATGAGCCGCGGTGCTTATATTCGCTGGATCAAAGGCGATCTTGAAGGGGCCTTGGGTATCATGCGTAGCGCAGTGACCAGCGGAAGCCCCAGAGAATTGGAATCCGTGGCATGGGGTTACACCCGGCTGGCTGTTTACGAACTGCAGGCGGGCAATTTCGCAACTGCTAAAGATTCCATCAGGATCGCCTTGCAGTTCCATGAAAACTATCCGCCTGCATTGCTCGTCCAAGGACGGTTGCAGCTTGCTGAAAACGACGCCGAACTAGCTGCAGAAACACTCAGGCGCTCCACAAATGGAATTCCGCTCCCGGAGTACCAATGGATCTTAGCTGACACCTTGCGCGCAGCTGGAAATGAAAAAGAGGCTTTAGACGTCGAGGAGGAAATGCGCAAAACCGGTGCTGCCAATGATCCCCGCACGTATTCCATTTATCTCTCCACCAAACGTCAATCGGTGGATAAAGCTCTGCTTCTTGCTCAGAGGGAGTTGGAAGTGCGCGATGATATTTTTACGAACGACGCGGTAGCCTGGGCCTTGCACGCGAACGGGCGCGAGGAGGAAGCAAGCGAATTCATGGAAAAGGCCCTGAGTGAAGGGACTGTGGACGCCCGCCTGTTTTTGCATGCGGGCATTATCGCGTCCGCAGCCGGCCGGGTGGATGAAGGCGGGGAATGGCTTAATAAAGCTCTTGCGATCCAGCAGATGTTGTTTCCATCCGAGCGCGACCTTCTTCATCAGCATTTTGGCGATCAAAAGCCGCTTTCGGACACCGTACAAGCTTCCTCAGTAGACTCTCGCTTACAAAACACAACAAACAGAAAACAAATGATAACCCAATGAAAACCAAACCAAACAAACTCATAAGACTCGGGCTGGCATTAGCCTTGCCGGTCTGTTCCTTCCTGCCGGATAGCGCGCAGGCCTCAAGTCATCAGGACTCTCCTCTCATTACACTCGATCCTGGCGCAAATACCACTGACGTTTATGCCTTCGTCTCAGAACGCGACGGTCAAAAATATCTGGTGTGTGCACTCGCAGTGTATCCATTTCAGGAACCAGGAGTCGGTCCGAACATCTACGCATTTGACCCGTCGGTCTTCTACAGCATAGGAGTTTCGACAGGCAACAACGTTGCTTCAGGCGTCATCGATCATTTATACTTATTTAATTTCCAGACAGAGTATCTCACTCAGGAACTCATTATTCCTCAATTTCTGGGGCCTATTGAAAACGTAGGCGATGGCAGCCAAAACCTCCGTCAATTTTGCTTGGTGAGGAAGCTGACTGGACGACCAGGCAACCGTCGCATTGAGACCCTCGGGTCGCGTCTCATTGTGCCTCCAAACAACCAGGGTGACACAACCCGGTTTTACAACCAGCTTGACGACGGAGACAATCCGGCCAAAGAAGGTGCAGGCACCCCACAGCAGCTGGATCGTTACACCGACCAGACGGTCCATTCCGTAAGGCGTAATCATCGCGTGTTTACCGGTCAGAGAGCCGATGGATTCTATGCAGATGTCCATAGCATCTTCGACTTGGACCCGACGTTCACCGGTCAGCAGAAGCCATTTGATAGCCAGGGAGGCTTCAATCTTCTTACTATCGTGATCGAGATCCCCATGTCAGAGATCGGTGGAGATCAACAGGTCGTCGGTGTCGTTGCTGCCACTCAGAGGCAGTCGGTTCAAATCAGCGGAGCTGGAAACCAACGTGACCGGGCGCAAGGGCCTCTCGTCGTTGTGGGAAGACAGGGAAACCCCTTGTTCAACGAAGCGCTGGTAGCGCTCAAGGACAAGGACCGCTTCAACCGCACACCTCCGTCGGTCGATAGCCAAATCTTCACAGACTACGCTCTCAATCCTGCCCCTGAGTTAATGGAGCTTTTAAGCGTTCCCGAAGATCGCCGCACCAACCGCACTGATCTGGTAGGTTTGTTTATTCCCGATCTGATCAAGGTCGATCTGTCCACACCAGGAGTACCGCTGGCAGGTGGCTCGGCACCAACGGCGCAACCGGATGATGCCGGCTTTAGCCGCTTGAGCATCTTTGGAGGAGACGTTGTTCCAACCAGCCTCCCACCGCGGAATCAGCCAGGAGGATCGCCATTCAACTTTGGTGACGGAAACGTCCCCAGTGGATGGCCAAACGGTCGCCGCTTTGGCGACGATGTGCTCGATATCGCAGTGCTGGCGCTCTACAGCGACCTGCGCCCGGCTTCACCGGGTTCAGCTGCTCCAACAGATGTTGCAGACGGAACTGGCTTTGACCTCGATAACGTCTCCAGCAACTCAATCGGATACAACAAAGTATTCCCTTATGCATCCACACCGCATAATGGTCGTAACCACGAACACCACAGTCAGCCTTAACGGAATAAAATCGGCATTCAGCTCTTATTGATGCCACCAGCGGCGGGATTTTCCCGCCGCCGGTTTATTTTGTCCACAATTCCCTATTCAAGCTTATGAAAAAAAATGTGTTTTTAATTCTAATCACTATCGCCTGCCTGCCAGCAACCGTCCTTGGGCACGATCCGGGCTTTAGTTCCATAATCCTCACGGTGGGTCCGCAGCAGGTAGATGCCTCGATTTCTCTGGATCACTCTGACATCGAAGGGCTGATCGCGAACAAGACTGACGAAGCCGTTGTGGAGATCTCCAACGAAACGTTTAAAGATCTCCGGCCGGAAATCGAAGCCATTGCTTTGGAAGCGCTTCTGCTTCGTCCCGGGCAGGGCGAGCCGATCCAGCCGGAGTTGGTTGAGGTGAAGCTGAACGCCGACGATAAAGTTGAGCTGCAACTACGCTACCCGGTTCCAAGCGGACAGACTTCGCTGAGCGTCCACTCGCAGTTTCTGGCGAGCCTTCCCTTTGGACACCGGCAGTTAATGCAAGTCCAGCAGGAGAAAGGGGAGGTGCTAATCAAACGGATACTAAGCGCCCGGGACGAGCCGTTAGAAATCTCTATCCCCGTAAAATCCCGGTAAGCCAAAGAGGCATTGCTGCCTGAATGAAATGGAGCTGCCAACACGTCAGCCCTCTCGAACCCACACCGCCATCGAGACAAACCTCCTGCCACGGAGCCCACCATAATTCCATAACCGTAAACACTTTCTTATTAAAAACCAACCTTTGAAAGGTATTATGAGACCTAAATCTATTTTCATCATCACTCTGTTAGCGCTGCCAGTTTTTGCTGTTGCAGATCCTCATTTCGAAATGCCCACTGTTGTAGTGATCGGCAAAGCGGATGACATGCTTGGGGAAGCGGCTTCCGCATCCGAAGGGACTGCCTCCGCCGTTGAACTGCTTGCTCAGCCTTACCTTCGCCGCTCGGAGATACTGGAAATCGTCCCGGGGCTGGTCACCACGCAGCATGCAGGCGGAGGAAAGGCCACGCAGTATTTCCTTCGTGGATTCAATCTTGATCACGGCACTGAATTTGCCATCTCCATTGACGGTATGCCCATCAATATGCGCACCCATGCCCACGGCCAGGGCTACGCCGACCTCAATTTCCTGATCCCCGAATTCATCGGCGGCGTTGCGTATACCAAAGGCGTCTATGCCGCCCGCAATGGCGATCTTTCCTCAGCTGGCAGTGCTGATTTCCGCATCGTTGACCGCCTCGCTCAGGGGTTCGTCACCGCCACGGTTGGCGAGGAGGGATATTACCGCACCGTGCTTGGCCACTCGTTTGAAGCCGGACCCGGCACGCTCACGCTCGGTGGAGAGATCAACACCTATGACGGCCCTTGGGAAAACTCGGAGAACTTTTTACGTTGGAACGGCATTGCCCGGTGGTTCTTGGGTGATGACGACAATCACACCGCCATCACTGCAATGAGTGGAGCCACAGACTGGGATTCGTCGGACCAAATACCCCGCCGCGCTGTCCAAAATGGCACTATCGGGCGTTTCGGCACCGTTGACAACACCACTGGAGGCGACAGCCAGCGTCACAGCTTGCAATTCCTCAACCAGTCCACCGATGCAGATACCGTCACACGCGTAAGTGCCTATGGCGTTTATTACGATATGGATTTGTACTCGAATTTCACCTACTTCCTTGATGACCCGGTTAATGGCGACCAGTTCCAGCAAACCGAGTCGCGCATTATCCTCGGAGGCGACATTCAGCGCACATGGCTGGAACGCGAGGCGTTCGGAAAGCCCGCCGAATTCACGGTTGGATTCCAAACCCGAAACGATATGATAGACGACATCGGTCTGCACAATACGTCCCGCCGCAACCGCGTCGGGACGGTCCGCGAAGACGATGTGTTTGAGGGCAGCTACAGCATTTTTGGCGAGTCCACCGTCCGCTGGACCGACACGTTCCGAACCATTACAGGACTTCGCGCCGACCTTTTTTACTTTGATGTCGACAGTGGGTTGCCCGCGAATTCCGGAAGCGAGTGGGACGCGATTGTGAGTCCGAAGTTAGGTATGGTATTTGGCCCTTTTGAAACCACGGAATACTACCTCAACTTCGGCACCGGATTCCACAGCAACGACGCGCGTGGAGTGCTCACTACTGTCGACCCATCCTCCGGCGAGGCTGTCCCCAAAGTGGATCCGCTTGTGCGCACCATCGGTGCGGAAATCGGCGTGCGCACTCGTCTCTTTGACCAGCTCACATCCACCTTCACCGTTTGGTGGCTCGATAGTGATAGCGAGCTTGTCTACGTCGGAGACGCTGGCACTAACGAAGCAGGCCCGGCCTCGCGCCGCTTTGGCATCGAGTGGGCCAGCTACTGGCGCCCCAACGACTGGCTCACCGCGGATACGGAGATCTCGCTCAGCTATGCCCGCTTCCGCAATGCCGGTCCGGAAGACCGCGTTCCCAACAGTATCCCCGTCTTGATTTCCGGCGGCGTGTCTCTGGGACGCGAGGAGGGATGGTTCGGCGGATTTCGCGTCCGTGCCTTTAGTTCACGTCCTCTAGAGGAAACAGGAAACATTGAAGGAAAAAGTACGTTCACTCTGAATGGCAGGCTCGGCTACCGGCGGGACAACTGGGAGATCGCTCTGGATGTCCTCAATATTCTCGATCGCAATGATAACGACATCGAGTATTTTTACGAAAGCCGCCTCGCCAACGAAGCCAGCGGCAGGGAGGACATCCACTTCCATCCTGCCGAGCCACGCATGTTACGGGTCTCCGCAACTTACAGATTTTGAGAACGGCTCAACCTCGTAATGACTGCACGTTAACGCGGAGCCATCGCTCAGCTTCGGTGGCAAATGCGTTCCAGCGTGGATGAGGCAGTGGTGCGCAACGTGTGATGGCGCGAAGGAGACTTTGCCATTCCACAAATGCGCGTTGAATATCTCCGGGCCTTAGTTCTTCGGTGAGGAGATTTTTTATGCCCGTGGAATGCGTGACAAGCTCACGCACAATTTCAGAGGCACCCGCACCGTATGAAAGTGGAAGTCCAAGACTGAGGTAACCGGGCACATCGTTGCGATGGGTGATGTGTTGACAGGCTGCAGCAAGTCTCCCGCCGTACGGTGAATCCAAACCGGCAAAGCGATGGCCCGCGCGCAAATTTGCCAGGTCGAAGATGATGTCCTCTACAGGGTAGTTGGCATCATCCAGCGCTGCTGCAATCGCCAACCCTTCCGCGTAGTCGAACTGTGCGAAGATCTGTCCGCGGTCGGTAACGTTTCCATGTGCCTCCACCAGCCCGAAAATCCGCCACGCAAGTGCCGGACTCAGCCCCGCAGGTGCCTGCAGGCAATGTGGTTGTTGCGGGCAATTCATACACACAGGTTGAGGAATCGAGCGGGCGGGTGGATGGATGACCGTCATCTCTTCGGCGCACGGAAATGCGGGAACCTTTACCTCATCCAGTCTCACGACTGCGACCAGTTGTCCGCCTGAGGGGATGATGTCCGCCAGTCTTCCATCCTTGATCCGCTTGGAAATTTGCCGGAATACGCGCACTTCAAAATCTTCTGCGGATATTGGCTTTGGAACCTCTTTCTTCACAACTGGCCAGAGCCGGGTGAGCCATTTGTTTGGGCGGAAAAGTCCCGTTCCATCCGCAGCAGCCACAGGATAAGATTTTGCGTAAATCCAATCTTTCGGGTCGTCGATTCTTGGCACACGCATCAAACGTCCATTTCCAAACGGAGCCAGGGTGGAAGGAGAGCGCAAAGCCGGACGCCACGTCCCGTTTTCGTGGACGGTTATATCTTTCAATGGCTTGTCCACGGATGCAGGCCGGCGGATCCACTGGCCGTCCGGGCATTGGATCTCATCCAGTGTGCGCCGTGTAAACCGCGCACGCTCGGCATCGACCATCAGCCCGCAGGGCATATGCGGATGTTGGAGCGAGTGCTCCATACCGATGGCAAGATCCGCGCCGCTCCAGAGGTTCCGCTTAAAGTTGAGTGCAGCCTGCCACGCAGCCTCTTCGTGATGCGCCATGCGCTGCAGAAATGCACTCCAGTCCGGCATGCCAGTGGCTTTGAGCCGCTTGCGTTGAGCGTCCTGAAGCCGCGGGAGTCCAGGGAAAACCAGCACATGCCCTGTGTCATCGAGTCCGCGGCGGCCCGCTCTTCCAAACATTTGTAGTAGCTCATCCGGGGACACTTGCTTCTGAAAAGCGCCCTGCGCGTAGTCCGTGCCAGTGACGAGAACTGAGCGGGTCGAAAAATTAATGCCGGCTGCCAGGCCAGTCGTTGCGATCACGGCTTTAAGCTTCCCGATCTTTGCGAGTGGCTCGACGATTCCGGCGCGCACTTCGTAGGTCAACCCGCTGTGGTGGTAAGCGATCCGGGCGCTCAGCAAATTGCCCAGAGTTTTACCGGCGAGTTCACGTTCTTCTGCGGAAAGAACGAGCGGGTTCGGATTCGGAAGCGCAGCTGCCAGCGTACGCGCAAGTTCTTCAGCGCTGCTGCGGCGCGGAGCGAAGATCAATATTGGCCCGTAATCGGCCATCAGCGCGCGGGCGATGAGGCGGGGCCAGTGTCCGCGAATATTTCCAGTAGACCCTGCCGGCAGCTCGTCGAGCAGCACTTCGGTGAGGGGCACAGGGCGTTCGGTATGTTCGATGATGGTTGGATTGCGTCCGATCCTGGCGAGCCAATTGGAGATCTCACGGGCATTGGCGACACTCCCGCTCATCAGCAGGAGTTGTGTGCGTGCGGGCGCGACGGCAATGGCGATTTCGTAATTCCGCCCCCGCATTTCATCCGCGATCATTTGGTATTCATCAATGACCAGAAGATCGGGTCCTTTACCACGCAGGAGCCGTGCGCGTTGAGTCTCCAATGTCGCCACGATCACCTTGGCATCAAGATTCCTTGCGACATCGCCTGTGGAGATGCCGACATCCCAGCCGGACTGCGTCCATTCAGCCAGTTTGTCATTGGCAAGTGCGCGGGTGGGGACGGTGTAGACCGCCCGCCCGCGCATCTCTCGCGCGAAGAGCTCAAAAATAAATGTTTTCCCGGCCCCGGTCGGCGCGTGGACGATCACATCGTGTCCGGCACGCAATGCCCGGACAGCCTCCTGCTGCCAGAGGTCGGGGAGCACTAGCGCATTCATGCAGGACCTTTAAGACGCTTCGGAGAGTTTTACAAATCCTGCATGCAGCAACGCGAGGCACTCTTTCCAAAAATCACCGGGCACCGCATCGTATCGCACGACATCGGGTGAGACTTGTGTTGTGTAAAAAATGTTGCTTGGCTCCGAGAGAAGCTCTTCGTAAAGACTTGCGCGCAGGTAAAAAGCGATCTCATCGTCGATCATCAAATGGGGTTGCGGGTCCAGCTGCTCCGCCTCGGCCTGGAGCGCTTCGACCACTGCAAGCAGGTCTGGAATGCCCAGCCCGTGGCCCATGCGATTTGCTCCCTCCACGTGGCTGGCGATGATCGCCTGCAATCTTGAGATGATGCGGCGCGATTCGTCCTTGCGATCCTCGATGTTTTTGACCGGGGAAGAGTGAACGTGGTCATGGTTCTGGTCATGATCATGCACCTCCTGCAGCATTCCGCCGCTCTGCACCAATTGCTTTTTTTCCATTGAGCTAACTTACACGGCTCTAGGAGCCGGGCCATTGCAAAAACGAAAATATCGGTTTCGAAACTTAAGAATTCGCTATGAAAATTCTACAATTCCGAGCACTCTCGACCTTTCCCTTCAAAATTTTATAAAATACATGTACGCTCCGCACTCAGAGATGGAATCTCTAGACATCCGCAACATTCTGTTATTGGACAATGATGTCGAGCTTTCCAATATGCTGAAGGAACTCCTGGAGGAGAAGAATTTTGTAGTGACCGTGGTCGAAAATGGCGTGGACGGGTTACGTGAGATAATGGACATGGACTTCGACGTGATCATTTGCGACCTCATGATGCCGCAGATGCCGGGAGATATGTTTTACTACGCGGTGGAACGCACAAAAAGCCATCTGTGTGACCGGTTTATTTTTATGACCGGGTACTCAGGCAACCCGCGTGTTGAAAAATTTCTGGAAAGTGCCAAGGGCCATTCCCTCCGAAAGCCATTAATGATCCAGGATCTGGTGAATACGATTAGTCTTGTGCTGATGCCTGCGGCCCGGAGTGACAATGACTCTTGAGTGACGCGGGTATTGCGGAATAGGTTCTGCGCATGTCGGTAGCCGTTGTCATCCCGCTGTTTAATCACGCCCGCTACATCCGCGAAGCGATCCAATCGTGCATGGATCAATCGTTGGTGCCGGATCGAATTTTTGTGATCGATGATGGCTCGTCAGATGACTCGGTGTCGGCCGTGCGGGAAATGGCCTCACCACTTGTGGAATTGGTCGTGCAGGAAAATCAGGGTGCGCATGTGACTATCAACCGGGGAGTCGCGATGGCGGCGGATTTTGAGTATGTGGCGATTTTGAATTCCGATGATCGCTTTTTGCCGGACCGGATAGCGCAATGCGTCCAGTTGATGGAGGCCTCCCGGCAGACTCAGCTTTTGTGCACGCGGCTGCGATTGATTGATGGGGATGGTGTGCTGCTGGATCCTGAGAGCGGGCGCGGGAAGTGGTTTCGCGAGGCATGGTCGGTCCGTGAATCTCCGCTGAACATGGTGGAGCAAATCGCGACAGTAAACTTCCCATGCACAACGAGCAATTTTTTTGCCCGCACCGCTTGGCTTATGCAGCATCCGTTCCGCAACTATCGTTACGCGCATGACTATTTCCACCTAATGGAGGCCGTCATGGATGACGCACTGGAAATCCTTGACGAACCATTGCTCGACTACCGTGTGCACACCACAAATACCATTTCCACTGCGCCGGAGAATCTGGTGCTTGAAATGCAGCGGCTGAATTTGGACTTTGCGCGGCACCTCGCTTCACGCCTCGCCGGAGATGAGAAGCTGCGGGAGAATTATGCAACGTATTGCCGCAGGGCGTGGCGGAATCGATCGAGCTTCCGGGCGGACACATTTGCGGTTTTCACCGCCATCGCGCTGTCGCAGCTGACAGAGGAGCAGTTGGCGGAAGCATGGCGTGCGCTGGATCCCGGGAAGTGGCCGGAATTGAAAATTTACCCCAATGTTTCCGTCCCTCCTGATACGTTGGATGCCAGCGCGGGCGAGCAACTCGCGGCATTAAAAATCGCGCATAAAATGAAATTGGCGCTCGGCGATCTGCAAACGCTCGCTCTCCGATCACGCTGGCTTGCGCTCGGGCGCCTGATCGGCGTGGAGGTTCCATTTGATCCACCGACCCCGGGCCAATGGCAAAGCAACTCATGGGTGAGGCTGGGCGAGCAACTCGGCTCCAAGCGGTTGCGGGCGATCAGGCAATTGTTAAGTAAACTTTGATTCCGCAAGTAGCTGTGATCCCTCCAGGATCTGCACGGACGAGAGACGCCCGGGGGTGTCGCTCCGGCTCCCGTAGTTGAGATGCCTTCGGCGTGAAGGGTCCCCGGGGGTATGTGCGTCGAGTTAAGACGCTTCTTTGGCCCAACGGGCCTGGATTCCATAGCCCAGCTCGCAGGGCTGGGTCCACAAAATCAGGAATCTGCGGGCTGAAAGTCCGCGATCCGGTGCGGTAACCCAACACGATCCTCGGAATCGCAACCTTTCAGGCCGCATTGCTCATTCTGAACAGAAATCCGGCCCTTCGAGCCGGGCTATGGAATCGTCTCGCCTTTGGCGCTGTGATCTTCCAGCAGTAACTGACGCGCATGCCCGTTGGGAGGGAGGCCGCTACGTTCACCCTTCGCCTCCTTTAGCTGAGATGCCTTCGGCATCATCAAGTGCACGAAGCTTTAGAGCTACTTCTTTGAGCTGTCTCAACCGAAAATCGCCAATCGCGAATCGAAATTGTCCTAAGCTCCCATGCCATCTTCGAACGAGCCGGTAGCCAGCGGGAAGCAGAGATTGTCGCGGGTGTAAGCAATCCCATCGGCGCTGCAGGCATCGAGATCGCGATAAGCGCTCTCCGCCTCGACTACGAGTGGTGCGGAATCACGTTTCATGACCTCGCAGTAGCGACGGGCGTAACCGATATCGATCATGCATTCCGCGTAGCGGGTCAGATTCAGGTCGCCGCTGCCGAGGTCCACAAACTGCATGGCGCGTTTGGGCCAGTCGCCGACAGCTCCACGAAGCGGCAGTGATTTGCGGATCACGTAATTTTTCACATGGCATGCCATCACCCGATCACCGACTTTGCGGAAACGTGTTTCCCAATCCTCGCCTTCCCAGCAATGCGACGGATCGGCATTGACAGTAAGAGCTGGATCGCCATCGCAGGCTTTCACCAGGTTCAGGAAATCGTCGGCAGTCTGGGCGACTGTGCCCGGGTGGATTTCATGGGCCAGGAAAATGCCACGTTCATTGGCAGCGCTGCGAATTTTTGCGGTCTTCTGAATGAACCGCTCCGTGCCTTCCTGAATAAAATCGTAACCCGGCCCGGCCCAGAATCCCCATGGATACCCGGTCGCCAGCTCCCATCCATACGCAACACCCCAGAACATCTGCACCACCTTGATATTCATTTCCGCTGAAAGATCCAGTAGACGGAGGATATAATCTTCCGCCCATGTTTCGATCTCAGCAGGGGACTTGCAAGCAACGTCCTCCGGCAGAAATGGCTTCACGGTCGGACTGCCGGTCCACGCTGTGGTGTGCACCCAGAATGGACAATGCGCCGAGATGCCGTCCAGCAACAGGCCTGCTTGCTCAAAGGCGTCTGTGATATTTGCAGCACTACGGAAGCCTCCATTTGAATCCTGAAGTGC
>JBGTCP010000101.1:0-23226 GCA_041748815.1 Chthoniobacterales bacterium | reverse complement strand
GTTCCAGAGGGTCCAGAGCCCCACGATGAAGATGGCGAGGTGCCGCCACCGATGGGACTGATGTCTGCGACGGATGATGGAGAATCAACCTTGTCCGCACCATCGACTTCATCGGGCACTGTTTGGGAAATGGAAGAAAGCGATGAAGCCCCGGTCAATATCTTCCTCATTAAACAGCCTGGCACTGACTCCGAATTCGATTTAACTTCCCAGGAGTTCGACGACGATGAGTCGGGCGAGATTGCCCTTACGATGTCCACGATGAGTTCGGGAACGGACCCGCCACCATCAGATCCGCCATCCTTGAACATCCGAAATCTTGTCACCAAGGCACTGATTCCTCAGGCCCTGCTGGATTCAAAGCTGTCTCCTGAACAACGGTTGCATGTGAATTTGTCTGCTTCAATTACCCGGGGACTCATTGATGGTATTTGGGATGGCGTCGTAAGCGACTATCAGGGCATCAGTTTTGGGGTTCAGCTTGGCACGGAAGTTTCGCTTGAGGTTAATCAGTTCGTTTTTCACCCGTTTAAACGTTCCTCCGAAATTTATCATACGTGCCTCGAGACGGCCCTGGTAATCAATGAACTCGATCTCCAACCTGGAGAAATTGTCGATAGCCTGAATCTCTGGACCTACAACGTGGTTTCCTCGATCATGAGCGAGGCCGAGGCATCGATCCTATTTTCCAACGATGGTGATCTCATCGATGAAATCGCATTGCGGGGTTACCTTTTCGGTTACACCTTTGGTTTCATTGCCGAGCAAGTTGCCCTTGGAAAAGCTACTGGCCCGGCATTGCGCGGAACACTGAAGCTGGCTCAACATGGACAGGTTGTCTTGGGTGCTGTCAGCCAGGCCCGTCGCTTCAAGATCATTACAACCTATGCAGCGAAGAAGGTATGTCGCAACGCCGACGAGGTTCGCGACTTCACCAGCATGGCGGGACGCATCGAGCGGGTTGAAATCAATGGAAAACCGGCGGGCAAGATCATCAAAGACCGCCTTGACCAACTTGATCCGCACAAGGTCAACCATCACACCCTGGCCAGAGAAATCGAGAAAACCAACACGTTCAACCAGGCGGGCCGCAAATGGAACGAGATGGGCTATCAGTTCTACCACCGTCTCGCGTTCTTCATCGAAGATATGGGAAACGAGGCCACTGAAAAGGCCATCACCGGATTTATCCGAGCTTATGACCGGTTGGTTCGTGATCCGATTCTCGGCGATAGGTTTGACGATTTTGCCAGAGTATTTAGGGCGGATACCCCTCAAGGCAAAGCGTCCCTCCGTCAAAGTCTAGAAGCATTTAAGGACGCAACTGAGAACGTGACTCCGGGGACTCCGGTGAAACTATGGATGAAGGGCCTAAGCACCCACCAACCCATAGCCTATCGATATTCCAATTGGGTTCCCGACGAAATTAATGGCGGGAGAAAACTTGGAGTTCATCCGGATGAGGGATGGTATGCATCCTTTGACCTCTATCCAAATGCAAATGCGGCAAAAAGTGCTGCACAGCTTCCCCCCCAAAGCACGGCTCGCTATGTTCTTGAATTCGACACAGCACCTGTCTCGGACCATGTAAAAGTGCCCTTTGGAAAACAAAACCAGGCATCCTGGCTTGAACCAAAGGCCCGGGACTACGGAGGTGCCATGCCAGGCGATCCAACTTACGGGGTGGGCGGCGCAACCCAAGTTCTGATCGAAGGAGTCGAAATACCAATCAAGAAAGTGTATGAAGAAATCAACGGAGCCTACCAGTTGATTTGGTCTGCGCCCTGAACTGTTCCCAAGATGATAAACAACTACCTCAAAGCTGGCATCAATAGAACCATGGATGACACCCGAAGTGTCGACATCACTCGGGCCACAATTGAAGGGTTTGGCGAAGGGTGTTGGGATGAAATAATGGACGCTCTAACATCGTGGAGTGAACAGGGGTTGCTAACGGTGATTAAAGACCCCCGACTTGCGTCGAAAGACGAGGTGTGCGTGATGATGAAATCCTACATCGACAGAGCAAGTCCTTGGCCGAACTGGCCATGAGCAATGTGCCTTCCACGGTATGGAAGCCGACGGCCCATGGAGACATCTCGGGAGCTTCCTCATAGAGCTCACGGAGGTGGCTGTCTGATTTGAAGAGAATACTGAGTTTTTTGAGTTCGCCCCCGTCGAACCACACTCCGTGGCAGGTCGGGCAGCGGTCAATTTCCACTCCTGACAGAGTAATGCCTGCCAGCGGCACCTTGCAACTCACGCATTTGAGTTCAGTCGGGAGTGCCGAGGCAGCAAGGCTTTGGAGGGTTGCCATCTCATCTGCTTCCAGAACGGAACGGAGAACTTTCAGCGGTATCCAATGCCCTCCACAGCTTTCGCAGGAATAATGCCGGGTGGTGCCAACATCGTTGGTGGCCAGGATGGAACCGTCGCGGGGACAATGCATTTACCGTAGTGTCTATGCCGATCCTGTTTTCAACAATTCGCGGTGGCAAATATCCAAATTCGTTTCAAGGTTGGCTCTGACTATTCACTGGCTGGCTCGTCCTGGAAAAGTGCTAACCCGATCTCTCCATCTACCCTGTCATATGCGATGACAATGAAGTGCGCGGGTCTTTCCGGAGTCGCGTTGATAGTGCTGTCACCCCGACCCTTGGCTGCAATCTGGACTCCACCTTTAGTGGTGAGCGGGGTAGGCGTAAGTGGAGGCACTTGCAGCGCTTCTGAGTTGACGACCAATTGCAGGGCAGTCTCTGAGTTGGATGCATAATATCCCGTATAAGTAAAAGTCTTCGAAGGCTTGCTGTCCAGTTGTCTTATGGCAAGTCGCTCCTGAATTTCTCCTTCGGCGTTTTCGAGCCTCTCTACATAGGCAATGATAATGATAGGGGTGTGTGGGCCAACCGGGGCACTGATTGAGGCGGTTCCCAGCCGCTCATTACTCACTTCAAAGCGAGTGATACCGCTGTAAAGTTGGCCAGAAATCGTCATTTGCCCGGGCTTGTATCCTGGAATTTTATAAGATGTTCCGTTAATGAGCAGAAATGTGGGGGTCTGTGAGTCGATGGCGTTCACAAAGCTGAACGAGCCGAGTTTTCTGTCCTGTGAATGGGCTATGGGGGAGGGCAGGATGACTAAAAGAAAAAGTAGCCAGGGCAGGAGCAGTCGCGTTTCAAAAGTTCTCATTGCATTTTTTTATGATTCACGAGCAGGATTTCCTGTTCGGTGATGTTTCCATCGCTATCACGCACAGGGCGTATGGCGATTTGAATTTCCTCCCTGGAGGTTGCTGCAACTCTTCCATCGGTGCTTAGCGCCTGGCCGATGACAAAAATCCTGAAATTGCGGCTTCGGACGCTTGTGAGATCAAACATCTTTCGAAAATATTCCTCTGCAGCGATATCGATCCAGCGGGTTGGAGCGTTTTGTGGCCATGTGCGGGGATTTCCCAAAAAATGCTGTGGATTTCCTTCCTCGTCATCAATGCGCAGATTCGATAGCTGGGCGGTGGACATAAATGGACGGTTAGCGATAATTGCATCAGCCAAAATGTCGGCTTGCTCATTTTCAAAAGGTCCGGTTAGCGGGGCGGGAGTGCCGGATTCCAATACGATATTCGGATCAGATGTGATTTGGATACCCGCACCCAGCGTCCGCAAAACATTTCTGCTGGCGGTGTTAATATTGATGCGGCCAGCCACGGAGATTTCAGGGGTCAGTGTGAAGAGGTCCAGGAGTTGGGATGCTCGTGTTCCAGGTTGATCCAGTGGCGCGTATTCTCCCCGACCGATTCGGAGTGTGGAGGGGACCACGTAGTTGGCATCGGCAACCATGGTTTCCGGGTTCGAAAGGTTCGCACCTAAATTGAGCCACTTCTCTTCTACGGTTTCTATGGTTTCATTGCCAGCGCTCCACTGTGGACGCCATTGGATGGGGTCGTGGATATTTCCCAACTCGGTGAGTGAGGCGTAAAACCCGACATTGGAAATCCTGGCAGGGGCTTTGGAAGGGCTTATTGGAGGTCGATCTTCTACTGGAATATCGTCAGGCGCTGTGCTGTTTTTATTTCGTGTAGCCTCTGCTCCTGAGCTGTTTGGCGGCGGCACGGATGCGATGGGGAATGCCAGATCGGAATTGTGAGCCCCATCAGGCCATGTGCTGTGACGCGCCTCCGAGATGAACCAGTCTTGAATGCCGCTTGTTGATGCATCGGAGACATAGTGCCTGCCCCACCACGAAGCTCCTTGAGCATAGACATGTGCTGCAAGATATTCGCTAATGTAAAATGTTCCCCGCGGGTCACCAAGCAATGGAAGGGATTGTCCCGTGCTAAAGATATTGTCTTGGAAACCATGACGAAGCCCCGGTTGAGTGCCCCGCCAAGTTGGCCCGTTGCCCGAAGTCGAAGGGTGCCGAGGGATTGTGCCTGCGTTTTGCTGAAAAAGCGCGGTGCGGCTGTGCACAACACCACCGGGCTGATCCACAAGTCTTCCGTTCCAAAGTATGCGATAACCGTGTTCGCTTCGGTTTTCGTTTGATCCATACCCGGATGTTCCGATCCGGGGCCCTCGTGTGTTGGTATGACCTGTGAGTGGAGCAGGAAATGCAGAGTTAATGCCTGTGTCCATTTCGTACTCGACGATAGGATAAGTAATCGCTCTGAACTCATTTGGAAGCAGTTGGTTTGCCGCAGTAAAAGTTGTGCTGAATGTTGGATCTTCAGGAAAGGGGTAAAACGGCATTACTTCACTTCCATCGTAAAAAAAAGCCGACTGCTCGCCAGGGTTTCCCGGTACCGGGTCCAAGGCCAATGTCAAGGTGCCGGAATCCACGGGCTGATTCGACGGGTTCCAGATTTGGATGTGGTAGCTTACGCTCAAGCGTGTGCGCCACGTACCGTCGGCGCTGTACCAAGGATTTTCTCCCGGCCCGTTTACCCACCAAATCTGAACAAAAATTTGTGTCAGGAATGGATAACTGTCCACTCCTCGATAATCAGGCCCCACGGTGGGATGATTGTCGGTATCCGCATAGTCGATCATGTTCGCTGCCAAGGTCTTTAAGTAGCTCTGTGAGGCAGGGAACCCCCCTTTGCGTGAATCAAAATTCGGGAGATTTATGTCGATCCATGAAGCAATCTCTTGCACAGCCTCGTCACCACCTTGTGCGACAAGTGTGTTGAGGTTCTTTTTGGGTTGCTGTGCATTGGCGTAGCCAAACCCGCGTGGCACCACAGCCAGCTCGGGAAAATGTTGCAACCCAGCCGCGAAGTAAGGCTCGAAAACCTCCGGCTCAATTTGATTGAGTGTGGCGGTGGTAAGCATTATAGAGAGCTTAGTGTCATCAGGGCGTGTCACGGTTCTTTCGTTGATGAGCTTGACGTCCGGTCCATCCAAAGGCTCAGAGTTGGTGGTCTCATTTGGGCGGAACAGAGTGAATATGCCGAGCTCCGCTGCAGCACTGCCTTGATTCCGGATAAACGGTGTATCTCCCGATAAGTCAGCATCCAAATACCCACCCAAATCCTCCACCCAAAAAGCATACCGGCTGGTTTCCTCCCCATCGTCGTCCTCCATATACACCCATCCCAAGTTCACCGGATTTCCATCATTGATATGATCCGGAAGGGGAAACTGATTTATTGCTTGGAGGCGGGTTTCGTTTTGAACCTGATTTATAAAGGTGTTGGTGCCCGATGGCATCGAGCTGACCGGGGAATCGGTGGACGTCGCACCGCCTGAAAAAAGCGGAATCCATGACAGTGTGTCTGAGCCTGGACTGCCTAGGAACGTCACAGGGAAGGAACTGTTGGCCAAAGTGGCTTGAGATTCCAGGACTGTGAAATCGTCCGATTTTGTATTCGTCAGCAAAGTCTCTCTGATGTCGGCATATGCAGCATCCGCCGCCAGGCTTGCCCTGTAAATGGCCGTGTAACTACCCGCTGTAGCCCGCTCAACCTGCATGCTCTGGAGAAATGCGATGACAATGACAGTCAGGATGGTGATGACCAGTAGCGTGACCACCAGCGATGCTCCATGTTTCCGGGAGGGCATTTGCATTCTGTGTGCGGTGCTTAATGTCATGGCGCGGCGCGAAGATTTTTCTGAATTGGAATTCGGGTTGAAAATATCCTGGAATTCTGCCGGTAGTCCTCGAGAGTCGGAGCAGCATTCCATTCGTTCCGGGTTTGCAATCTCCTGCCCAGGTCAGTGTTGGTTGCGGTGATTGTGATCTCCACCATATCCGGTTCAAAGCTGCCTTGAAGGCGGCCATCTGTGCGGGGATCTGTCTCTACAAGCTGGCTGTTTTCAAAGGAAAGCGGCTTCACCTGGAAGTCAGTGATGTAAAATGCAAGTTCTTCGTTGATGGAGCCGTTGGTGGAAACGCCTGGTCCAATGCCCACGAAGAGATTGCTGAAGCCCGGGTTTTCAAACCACGGGCGCAACGCGTGGACGAAAGTCGGTGTGCTGCTGCGGAGATATCGATAGAGTTTGTAGGAGCCAAAGGGCTGGGCCGTGGATGAACTGGCACCATCATTACTGAAGGCGAGGTAATAGCCCACCTGACAAATGTCGCTCAGGTTTTCCCCGTCGGCTTGTGATTTTGAGGGGAGAGATGAAAAGAAAAACACACTGGAGGTGCCTGCTTTGATGTCAGGTGGCAGGATCTCCACAGAACTGGCATTGGGTGTGCCTGGTTTGCTGGTGTCTGAGTTGATCGCAAGCACCATGGGAAGGGTATTCGTAATCTCGAACTGATCGATTCTCGTGAAAATATTCCGCAAATCCGAGCCGATGACATTGAGCGCAGCACGGGCTTCCCGGTAACTATCGACGCGCCGTTCATTTTCCCGCCAAAGCACAGTGGCCGACTGCACTATGGAAAAAAGCATCAGCGCAAGCAGGGAGAAAAGCGCTACCGTGACGAGGATCTCCAGTAGCGTGAAGCCTTTGTAAGTTGGATGTGGCGGCTTGCTCCTCATGGCGAAACGAGGCTTACAAATGGATAATTGCCAGTCCGCTTGCGAATCTCACTGGTAGCAAAGGCTGGCGCTTCTATCGAGATTGCGACCCGGGTGGGTTCGTTGTCAGCTGGCGTAACAACTACGCGTGCAATAAATTGGGCATCCTCAAGCGCTCCTGAAGGAATAAGCCCTAAATTGTAATCGCCTTGAGTGATGGTGCCTAGAGGAACCATCGCCCCGGTCGTTGGGCTTGTGTCAAGAGGTCCGAAGGCGAGAAAATACGTGCCGGGTGCCTCGAGATCGATTTGCAGAGTGGCGTCTGTCGAGGAGGTGGTGATCAAAGCTTTCCCATCCTCTGCGTTGCGAATTTCAGCGAAGATGCGCTGGGCGATGAGGGTGGCCTCGGATTCCTGGGCGCTCTCTCGGGCGGTGTTGAGCGCGATGGGGAGCATGCCCATAATGCCGACCAAGGCAAATGCGATGATTCCCAAAGACAAGACGATCTCGATGAGGGTGAAAGCATTAAAGTTTGCTGGTTTGCAGTGTTCAGTTTTCAGGGGGAGGATGCGCCTTCGGCGGTAGGGGAGTGCGGGTCGGGTCTCCTGGGGCTGCTCGGTGCGGAGATCATCGGACATACACGGAATGTCATTCATCAAATTGCTTCGAAGCTGATCTCGTGCCGGATGCGTCCAGTAAATCGGGCAAGGCTGAATTTGTCCACACCCGCAATCTGACTGGTGTTCACTTCGGTGTTGTTGGTGCTGTCAAAAAAGCCTTCGTAAATGTAGACTGCCAGCGGGTTGGATCCACTTCCGGCCGCTGGTTGCACAATGCCGCCAGTCTCCATGAATTGCACAATTGGCAGGGTGCCGGCAGCAAATTGTGGGAAGTTATCGGTTTCGTTAATGGTACGGTTCGCGTTGGCCGGATTGAGGACGCTGTTGGTTTGGCGTTGGAATGAGATTCCGTCAGGCAATTGGCGCCAGCCGGTGAGATAAACATACTGCTGGGTGTCCGGGGTGGTGTCGTATTCGTTGCGGTCGCGGAAGATGATAAATGAGTTGTAGCGCATGTCCTCGACCGGGAAATTCTGATCTGCAAAGCCAATATAGACATTGGTGCCGCTTTGCAGTGCTGCCACGCGCGCGTTTTCGAAGCTGTTGAGGAGGATGTTGACTGCCCCTCGACGTCCGGCTTGGGTGGCGAAATCGCCGATCATGGGGGCAGCTAGTGCCATCATTATTACCATGATGCCCATGACGGCCATCATTTCAATGAGTGTGAAACCTGCAGCAAAACTTTTCCGAAGCTGCATGCCCTGATTCCCTGAATTTTTTCTCCCTGTATGCATTGTCATTGTATTTACTAAGTTGACCACTCATTACAGCTGCCCTGAGGTTGCCGCAACGAGAAGAAGGTTACAATTTCGTCACATTCCGTTTGTTGAAAATGGACTCGATCTTCTCAGTGCACGCACATTCTTCGACAGGGAGAAAAGCCGAAGTCTGCATTTGCGCCACGTAAAGCTGTCCCACGCCATTAGGACAGTCAAGAGGAAGAAATTAAAAATGCTGAAAAGCTGAGAGCTGAAAGGAGGAGGGTGACCACAACCGAAGGCGAAGCCGGAGATGGACGGCGACTTCGCTTCCAAACACTGCCGTCAAATTGCACGGAGAGCGCGGAGAGGATGGAGGCAGAAAAAGGATTTGAGATTGCGGAGAGGAAAGGTGGGACCCGCGATTCATGAAGGAAGTGCTCGCAAACTTGCAGCATTGCGTGAGGCGCGGGTATGTTATACGTAGGTTGTATTCGATTTATGAGATCCATTCTGATATCAGCCACGTTCTGCCTTTTGACCATGTTCAACTTATTCTCAGACCCCCTTAAGGTCGGTGCTCAAGCTCCTTTGCAAGAGGTTACATTGCAATCCGGGGACGCATTGGACCTTGCCGATGTCTACAACGAAGGAACTGTTCTGGTGTATTTTTATCCGAAAGCAGACACTCCAGGTTGTACCGCGCAAGCATGCAGTCTGCGCGATGCGTTTGCGGAAATTTCAGGCGCGAATTTAAAAGTGCTGGGAGTAAGTGGTGATAGCCCGGAGAAACTGACGGCATTCCGTGAGAAATTTGCTCTGCCCTTCGATTTGGTCTCGGACCCGGATGGCGAATTGATGAAGGCTTTCGGTGTGCCTCATGTACTGGGCATTTCAGCACGGCAGGCATTTTTAATTTCCGAAGGCAAAGTGATCTGGCGGGATACCAGCGCCTCCACCCGCAAACAGGCAGAAGATGTACTGGCAGCATTGAACTCGCACAACGCCGCACGCTGAAAATGTCACCTGCTCACGCACGTCAGATACTTGGAGTGGATGCTGGCTCCGACAAAGCCGCAGTTCAGAACGCATATCGCGATCTCGCAAAGGTCTGGCATCCAGATCGCTTCGCTTCAGAGAATGACAGGCTCCGCTCAAAAGCGGAGGAGCGCTTCAAGGAAATCCAGGCCGCGTATGACCTCCTCACAAAGCCTGCGGAAATCGCTTACCGTGCGCGTTCAGACTCCGGTCAAACGAAACCAGGTGACAAATGGGTGCTGCAACAGCCGCGAATCAGCATGCTGCGTTTTTGGTTGATTCTTATCGGGCTCACGGCGGTCGCGTTACGTTTCGGGCTCATTTTCCGGTCCCTGCTCGTGAGTGTGATTGTGATCGCGGGAATCGTTTGGCTCACGATGACGCTCTCCAAAGTGCGCTTCAAGGTGTGATAGGAGGAAGCTGCAAGTAGGTAAATCCACCCGGGTGTGATTGTAACCGGGTCCAGATTATGAATTGAGTGTCTGCGAAACGCCAACGGCGTTTTATCTATCAGCCCATGGTTGCGAGGCACGAGCTATCATGGGTTACGATCCCGTTTGAGAACAACTCTGAAGGAGTTACAGCTTGGGGTTAGGGATAGAACCCCGTTGGGGTTCATACGTATACGCTTTTCTACCCAGGGTAGCCGTTCCTTCGTCACGTCAACCCTGGGCCGTAAGATGAAACGCCGTTGGCGTTCACGGCACCAGTCTCAATCACACCCGGCTTCGACGATATCTTGGTTTTTCGCTTTCGCTCGGGGGAGGGATTGTGGATAGTTGCCCTCCAATTTATCAACCTCATGGAATATTTTAATACCTCAAAAATCACTTTCGAAGGCCCGAAATCGAAGAATCCTTTTTCGTTTAAACATTACAATCCGACCGAGTTGGTCGATGGCAAGGCGATGTCCGAACATTTGCGGTTTGCAGCTCCGTATTGGCATGTGATGCGGAATGCGTTGTCGGATCCGTTCGGCGGCGGGACGGCGTTGATGCCATGGGATGATGGATCGGACTCGGTGGAAAATGCACTCAATCGTGTGGATGTGTTTTTTGAGTTTCTGGGAAAAACCGGCATTGAATTTTATTGTTGGCATGATCGTGATATCGCACCGGAACTCAACGACCTGGCAGCCTCGAATGACGCGCTCGACAAGGTGGTCGCGAAGCTCAAGGAGAAGCAGAAAGAAACCGGAGTGCAGTTGCTTTGGGGCACGGCGTGTTTGTTCTCGCATCCTCGCTACTCGCAGGGTGCCGCTACTTCGCCGAATGCACAGGTCTATGCCTATGCTGCGGCTCAGGTGAAAAAGGCTCTGGAGTGCACGCATGAACTCGGCGGGCTCGGTTACACGTTCTGGGGCGGACGTGAAGGCTACTCGACGCTGCTGAATACAAATATGAAACGGGAGCTGGATCACTTGGCGGCGTTCCTGCACATGGCGGTTGATCATGCGAAAAAGATTGGCTTCACCGGACCATTCTACATTGAGCCGAAACCCCGCGAACCCAGCACGCATCAATACGACAGCGATTCCGCTGCGTGTTTGAACTTCCTGCGCGAATACGGGTTGATGGATCACTTCAAACTGAACATTGAAACCAATCACGCGACGCTGGCAGGACACACGATGGAGCATGAACTCACGGTTGCCAACAATGCTGACATGCTTGGCAGTATCGATGCCAATCGCGGTGATACACTCATTGGATGGGATACGGATCAGTTCCCGACCGACATTTACCTCACGACGCAGGTCATGCTTGTGGTTCTGGAAATGGGCGGGTTCACCACTGGCGGGCTGAACTTTGACGCGAAGCGCCGCCGTGAATCCCACGACCCGATCGATCTCATTCATGCCCATGTCGGCGGGATGGATGCGTTTGCGCGGGGACTTAAAATCGCTGCTGCAATCCGTGCGGATGGACGGCTCGCGGAATTTGTGGCCAATCGTTATTCGACTTTCAATGAAGGCATCGGCGCCGATGTGGAAGCTGGTAAAGTCGTGTTTGCGGAGCTTGAAAAATACTCTCTCGGCAATGGTGAACCATCTCTTGCAAGCGGCGGCCAGGAATACCTCGAAAACCTGATCAACGAATTCCTCTAATCGCGCGATGGCTGCCACTTACGCACTGGGTATTGATTCCTCGACGCAAAGCTGCTCGGCGATCGTCATTGAGCCGGTCACGGGCACTGTGGTTGCAGAGGCATCGGTGAACTTCGGCGAGTCGCTTCCGGCTTACGGATCTCCGAATGGATTCCTGCCGGATGGCGAAAATGGCGAGGTGCATTCCAATCCGCTCATGTGGTTGGATGCGCTGGAGGAGGTGCTCGAGGCGCTTTCAAAGCGATGCGATCTCGGGCGAGTGGCGGCAATCTCCGGGGCGGGGCAGCAGCACGGGTCGGTTTATCTGAATGAGCGCTGGCAGCGGACACTTGAGCATCTGCACACCGGGGAATCACTCGCCAGTCAGATCGCGTTTTGTTTGAGCCGGAAAACTTCGCCAATCTGGATGGACACATCCACTGGCGAAGAATGCCGCGAGATTGCTCACGCTGTTGGTGGCAACGCTGTGGTTTGCGCAAAGTCCGGCTCGGTCGCTACAGAGCGTTTTACCGGGCCACAGATCCGGAGGTTTTACAAAGAAGATGCGGTGACTTATGAGGACACTCAGCGCATTCATTTGGTGAGTTCGTTTTTGTGCAGTGTGTTGGTTGGCGCCGATGCCCCGATTGATACCGGCGATGGCGCGGGGATGAATTTGCTAAATCTTGCCAAGGGTGATTGGGATCCTGAGTTGATGGATGCCACTGCTCCGGGCCTCGCTAAAAAGCTTCCGCCTGTGCGTGGCGGCGATGCCGTGGCTGGCAGGTTGGCTTTGTATTTCAGTGAGAAATATGGGTTCGGGCGGGCTGTGAGCGTGCAGGTTTTCACCGGTGACAATCCAAGCAGCTTGGTCGGCATGGGCGCAAGCCAGCCTGGCAAAGTCGTTATCAGTCTCGGCACTTCGGACACATTTTTTGCAGCAATGCCGGAGCCGCTCACCGATCCTGCGGGCTTCGGGCATGTCTTTGGAAATCCCTCCGGCGGCACGATGACGCTGCAATGTTTTCTCAATGGATCGCTGGCCCGTGAAAAAGTGCGGGACCGGCTCGACATGGATTGGGACGCATTTTCCGCAGCCCTTCAATCCACGCCTCCGGGCAATCATGGCAAGTGCATGCTCCCGTTTTTTGGCCCTGAGATCAGCCCGCGTCTGCACTTGGCAGCGCCGGTGCTGGATGGGCTGACCTGGCAGGATTCGGCGTCGGTTGCGCGCGCCTGTGTCGAAGGGCAGTTCGTGAATATGAAGCTGCGCACGGACTGGATGCAGTTGCAGACGGAGTCAATTTTTCTCACGGGCGGTGCTTCAAAAAACGAAGCTATTGCTCAGATCGCGGCAGATGTATTCGATGCGCCGGTGCGGCGGCTGGCTGTGAGCGGATCAGTCTCCCTTGGCGCCGCTATCCGTGCCGCAGCCGGAGCGGGAATGGCTTCGTTGGATGAGTTGGAGGCTGCATTTTGTCAGCCCGAGCCCGGCAGCATCGAACCATCGCCGGGGGCTGCCGAGGTGTACGTCAATCTTCAGAAACGCATCGCCGCCTTGGTTGCGAAGGCTGGTAAATAATCCAAGCTCATGCCTCGCAAACTCTCCCGGCAGCAGGTGGTGGATGCAATCATTGAGGCATTGAATGCCCAGTTTGACCGGTTTCAAGGCGCTGCGGCCAATGCGCGTTCGCTTGGAAATGACGACGAGTCCCGCGCAGAAGATAAGTATGACACACGCTCGACGGAGGCGAATTATTTGGCGGATGGTCAGTCGCGACTTGCGGCATCGTTGTTGGAATCACTGGCAACGTATCGCGGTTTAGCCCTGCCAAAGTCCGCCGGCAAGATCGCCATGGGATCACTGGTGCATCTAAGCATGCACGACGACTCCGTGTGGTTCTTTATGGGGCCGGTGGCAGGAGGTTTGGAAGTGAAATGCGGCAAAGTGGAGGTCACAGTCATCACGCCGGAATCTCCCATTGGTACGCAGCTCATGGGCTTGTCCGTTGGCGGCAAAACACATGCTCCAGCTGCAAGAGTGCTGGAGATTTTCTAGAGTCTGATTTTGTCAGTCAGCCTGTTTTGGATGGTTCACGCGAAGGCGCGAAGACGCGAAGTTTTCGTGACGATTGACTATGCGCTTGCAGCCTTCTTTGAACGTCGGAGCGCCGAAATTGATTAAGAATCCCATGGGGATATTGAGGAGGCGGAGGTAGGTGAGGACTTGCTTCGAGTGAACCTTGGCCAAGGTCTCCACTGACTTGAGCTCCAACAACACCGAGTCCTCGACGATCAGATCCGCTCTGAACCCTTCATCGAAACGGAGACCCATTAATTCGATTGGGATGGGAACCTGCCGCCTCACTTTGAGGCCGTGACCTTCAATCATTTTCGCCAGCACAACTTCGTAAACTGTTTCCAGCAGGCCTGGTCCGGCTTCGATGTGCAGCTTAAAGCCACAATCCACAATGATTGCAGACAATTCCTCCGCATTTTTTCGTGACTTCGCGACTTCGCGTGAGTCTCTCATTCTTCATTCCTCTGGTTGGGCACCGCATGCAGCGTGTGCAGCGTGATTTCCGGCGGGCAGAAGAAGCGGGCGGCGACGCCGCAACTTCCACTGCCGCGTGAGGTGTATCCGCGCAGTGCGCCGGATGACCAGGCGCCGCGGATGAAATTGCGGCTCAGATTTTTAACGGGGCACACCACGTGGAAGCCGCCGGGCAGGCACATCTGGCCGCCATGGGTGTGACCGCAGAGAGCGAAGTCGTAGCCTGCTGCGGCGATGTCCGCATGAATCTCGGGCGAGTGCGCAAGCAGGACGGTGAAAAGATCTTTGCGCCGGCCTGCCATGTCGAGCGCGTGAGTTTTGTAAAAATGCGAGTCATCAATGCCAGCGATCTGGAGTTGCGCGTCGCCGCGTTGGATCACCGCGCATTCATTGAGCAAAACCGGCAGGCCCGCGGCTTCGAGGTGGGGCACCATTTCGATGAAATCGTGGTTGCCCAGAATCCCAAATCGATCCGGTGCCAGTTCCTGAATGATTTGATCGCACAACGGGATGCACTTTTCATAATCCCCGTCAGTGAAGTTGCGAAAGTCTCCGGTGATCACCGCCACGTCGTGCGGAATGTGTCGCGCTTTTGCTGCCAGTATATCTGCGAGCTCCGGGATGAGATCGATGTGAAGGTCGGTAAGATGAAGGATGCGAAGTCCGTCGAATTCCTCAGGCAGTTTTCTAAATGTCCACTCGACCCGCTCGACTACGATGTCGAGGCAGTTACGGCGGGCGATGCCAGCCATTCCCACCCATCGCAGAGCGGCTGCAATGATGTCATCCATTGGGAGGATTCTTTCAATTCGCATCAGCCCCTCGCCTTGATGTTGCAGCTCAGCAGTTTGCGAATGCTGAAGATCCAACCGGCGGTCGAGCAGGGCCTCACCCAAGCGCAGGGCTAGAGCGTCGTGCGCATCCCCAGCGCGGAAAGCAGGCTCGTTCATCGCAGGCTGCCTTCATTCTTTCCAAAAACATCGAGTAGCACTTGTGTGTAAACTTCTCTCTTGAAATCCGGAACCCACGCAATCTCGAAGTCCTCCGGGCGGATCCACTGGATCTCGGAGAACTCGGGCGCGGCAGTGTGCGGATTGGGCGCCGGTGCGCCGTCGTGCATCCGTACTTGAAAGTAATGCTGTTCCTGACCGTGGAATCCTTTACGAGTGCGTCCCCCGGCAAATGCGTAGCGGTAGGGGCCAAATTTTTTCAGCACATCGTAAGTCCCGGGATCCAGATCCACTTCTTCTTTAAGCTCGCGCACCACGGCTTGTTCGGGTGATTCGCCGTCGTCCACTCCACCTTGTGGAAACTGCCAGCAATCTGGAAAATCCGTCCGGCGCGCGATCAAAACTTCCGAACTGCTATTGAGCACGATGGCTGCGACATTCGGTCGAAATTTCATGATGCACTCATTACAAGATCAACTCATGCCAAGTCAAGCCGACCGCTGGGCGGGGGATGTGAAATCCACGTATTTGCCGATAAAAAGTTTGCGGGTCTGGACAGGAAATGATTTATCACCTTTTGTCAGTAAGGGAAGCTTGTCATGTCGAAACGTCTAGCAATCACGGTGTATGCTGCAACAGCGGTCTTTTTCGCGCTGTTTTTTGTGTGGCCTATCGTGCAGACACTGCGTGGCGCTTTTTTCGATGCTTCCGGAAAATTCACAGTCTTGTATGTGGCTGAGGTTTTTCGGAATCAGATTTACCTCGAAGGCCTGATGAATGCATTCAACCTCGCAGTGGCTTCCACGCTGCTTTGCGTGGCCATCGCTCTACCTCTGGCATTTTTGTCGGATCGTTTTTTGTTCCCGGGAAAGGCGCTTCTTTCTGCATTAATCCTTGTCCCGCTCATTCTGCCTCCCTTTGTCGGCGCGATTGGCGTGAAACAAATCCTGGGCCAGTATGGAGCGCTGAACGCATTCCTTGTTCACCTTCAGATGCTCGGGCCGGATGAAACAATCGACTGGCTGGGGAAGGGGAGGTTCTGGGGTGTTGTGCTGCTCAACGGGCTGCATTTGTATCCCATCCTGTATTTGAATCTGGTAGCTGCGCTTGCGAATATCGATCCGGCAATGGAAGAGGCGGCTGAGAACCTCGGTTGCACGGGCTTGCGCAAGTTTTTCAAAGTGACGCTGCCGCTCATCATGCCCGGGTTGTTTGCGGGCGGGACGATCATCTTCATCTGGTCCTTCACCGAGCTGGGTGTGCCGCTAATGTTCGATTACACACGGGTCACTTCGGTGCAGATTTTTCATGGCATTAAGGAGATCGGGGGGAATCCGTTCCCGTATGCGCTCGTGGCAGTGATGCTGGTGGTGACAGTGATTTTGTACTCGCTGAGCAAATATTTTTTCGGGCGATCCGGCTATGCGATGATGGCGAAGGCCACCAGCGCAGGTGGCCCCCGCAAGATCGGGTTGGTTGGCGGATTGCTTTGCACGGCCGCTTTTCTTGGAATCACTTTTGTGGCGGTGCTGCCCCACATGGGGGTCGTGTTGGTGTCGGTGGCGGGGGATTGGTATCGCACAGTGCTGCCGACCGAATGGACGATGGAGCACTACCAGGCTGCATTGGGTCATGAACTCTCAGTGCCTTCCATCGCGAATAGTCTGAAATACGCGAGCCTTTCCACGATCCTTGATATTGTGCTGGGAGTGCTCATTGCTTACGTGGTCGTGCGCACCACGCTGCCCGGGCGGCAGATCCTTGATGCGATGGCCGTCTTGCCACTTGCTGTACCCGGCCTGGTGCTTGCGTTTGGTTATCTGGCCATGACTCAGGAAGGCAGGTTGTTTGATTTCATGAATCCCGCGGAAGATCCCACGCTTCTGCTGGTGGTTGCCTATGCCGTGCGGCGATTGCCGTATGTGGTGAGATCGGCAGTGGCCGGCTTCCAGCAAACCAGCGAGACTCTCGAGGAGGCCGCTCAAAATCTTGGATGCCCGCCGCTCAAAGCAATGCGCAAAATCACACTCCCGCTCATTTCCGCAAATCTGCTGGCGGGCGGATTGCTGGCATTTTCATTCGCCATGCTCGAAGTGTCTGACTCATTGATTCTTGCACAGAAGGCCGAACATTTTCCGATCACCAAAGCAATTTACGAATTGTTTCAATTGCTCGGCGAGGGGCGTTTTGTGGCGTCCGCACTGGGTGTGTGGGCGATGGTTTTCCTCGCCGTGACGATCATCGGTGCCAGCTTGTTGCTGGGCAAGCGACTGGGTGCGATCTTCAGAGTCTAATCCGGCTTTCGCAGGAGAGCTGCGCCTTGATGGAAAATGCGATCCGGCACGCCGATGGCACGTTTGAGGGCGATGTCGCGCTGGAGCGGATTTTTGATCGACGTGCATCTGCGATAATCCTGCCAGCTGATGAGACCGCGGGCTATGATTGGCCATGCCTGCACGGGCACCGGGAAATCGCTGCCATTCACCAGCTTGGGATGTAAGTCTTCCCGCTTCAAGAGCTGACGATAGGCGTGGCTGCGGACGGGGTGATTCAGCGCGCTGATATCGCCGTAAAAATTTGGATGCTCCCGCAGCATCCGGCAGAATTGTTCAAAATAATCCGGATCCCAGAGTCCGCTCCGGGTGCCGCAATGCGCACCAATCACGGTGACCCCGCAATCCAGTGCACCGATGAGCGTGGCGGGATCTGACAATGCAGCGTCGACCACTGGCAAAGTCAACTCCCCGCCTGTGTGCGCCAGCAGAGGAAGTCCGGCAGTAGCCATGCGCTTGAAAAACGGGCGGTATTGCGGCAGCCGGCAATCCACATTTTGGCAATTCGGGAGCAGCTTGAGCAGCGATGCGCCACCTGCAATGCAGCGTTCAAGCTCGTCCATCGCATCAGGCCGTGCAGGATGGATTGAGACTCCGGCATAAAACTCGGGATGGTCTTTCGCCAAATTCAGCACGGGATCATTCGGGATGTAAACCCACGCCGCATCCGGGAGTGCTTTTCCATCAGGTGAGTAGGGGAGTTCGTTGGCCAGCAGGACGCAACCAGTAAGATCGGAACCCCGGATGAGCTCCAACAGGCGTTCTGTGTAAATGGCATCGAGGTCGCTTCTGAGTGCTGATGCAGGAAGACCGGCAGCATGCAGCATCACAGGCAGCAGAAGTTTACGATGTCCTTTTGGCGGGAACAACTGACAGCCGGAACCGTTGGTGCCATTGCCTATAAAGTGGATGTGCAGGTCAATCACGAGCTTGAGGAAGGCGGATGAGAACCAGACCGGGGTGCAATGGTTTTGGGTGTTGCCCGGAGACGTGCCAAAGAATTTCGCCTTCATCGTAGAGGCGGTTGTAAAAGTCGCTGCGGGCTACGTTGACAGGGTCTGATGAAGTTAAGCGTGTCTCGCGGTAGCGATGGTGCACATCCCAGGACCCGACAAAGTACTCGATGCCCTCCGCCCGGAGATCTTCCACGGTGCCCAAGTCTGCCGCGAAATAAGACTCGTGAACCGGGTAGGAAAATTCGCCTGGTCTTCCCGCATAGACGACACTTTCGTGCGGATTTACCATCGCATCGATCGCAAACGGAGTCTGCGGCGGAATCGTTTGCTGGATAAAATCCATCAAGTCCGCACGGCTGTCGGAACCAAACCCTGCCTGCATTTCCAGCCTTTTTGGAATCGTGTAAATGCTGAACAGCAACACTAGGAGGAGCCCAACAAGTTTATGCAGATTGGTCCCTCGGTTCTCCTGGAGCATCCAGCCACAGCATACTGCCAGGGCGCCAGTCATCGCCAGATACACTGGCAGAAGATAACGCTCCGAGGTTTTTGGGAGAAACGAAAGCACTCCCACGGTGAGAATTGAGAGAATGAGGAAGCCCAGAAAATCTGGATGTGTCCCGCGGCGTTTCCACGCATAATAAACCGCTGCACCACAAGCTCCCCAAAGCAACAGCGATGGATATGCAAGGAACAAAAACCGCACATAGTGATTGTGCGGAACCGATGCGCCCACTCCGTAGTGGCCATATCGCAGGTGCGCTAGTTCCTCTTGAATGCTTACCACCGCGGACGGAGCCTGCCAGATCAGTGACCAATAGACCGCCACCAGCGCTGCCAGAAAACCTGCTCCCAGAAACTTTAAAACTGCCCGATGCTCACGAAGACGGTAGGTCGTGAGAACACCAAGCAGGAGAGCAATCGGGAACCCAATATATTTCGACCCTGCAAGTACCCCCAGCGCTGCACCGCAGGCCAATGCGGTGCAGCGCGATTGCTTCCGGGCGCACCACGATCCACTGAGCAGCGCCAGTGCTATGCCTGCAAGGAACAATGTGTCTTCTTTAAAGTAGTGCGCGATCTCGTAAAGCCTTGGATCCAGCAGGAAAATGTACCCCGCAAGGAACATCGCAGCCCGTCCTGCCACAAGTCCAATCCATGCCGAGAACGCGATCACGGTGATCGTTGCGTAGATCGCAGACAGCCAACGTCCGGTGAGAGCAATGTTCTGCCGCGATCCGCCCGCGCCTGTCGCACCGGACACGATGGCTGTTATGTCGAGCATGAGTGGAGGATGAAGAAAATTCCGGCGACCTTCGTAAATCTGGTCTGTTTTGCTGGGTTCGTCGTTGTGGTACTGAAACGGGAATGCGTTATGCCGGGTGGTAAAGCCGAGCATGGCGACCCCGAGCAGCGTTAGAAAAATCCAATCTGTATACTTACTGTTGATGGGTCCTTGATTAAGGGATGACGGGGCGAGGAAGCAAACCCGAAGATGTCGTCAGCTTGACTTTCCACCCGCTCAGCGCACAGTGCTTTTATGAACTACTTCCACTCTGCTGGAGTGCGCTTTTGCGGAATTTTTGTCCTTGTGGCATTGTTGAGCGGATGCGGCAGCACTGTATCCTCGCGCATCAATCGCAACCCCGAGTTATTCGCGGCTCTCACGCCGGAGCATCAGAATCTGGTGGTTGCCGGGCAGATCACTGAGGGCATGCCCAAAGACGCTGTCTTCCTGGCATGGGGACGTCCCAGCGCGATCAATGTCGGCAGTGAGCGGAATGTGGATTTTCAGTCATGGCTCTACAGCGCACAACAGATCACCGAGATTCCGCGCTTCACGCCTGCTTACCGTTACAGCCGCTGGGATCCGTATCCGGTTCCGATGTTTTACGATCCCATCATTATCGCCACGCCCTACGTGTATCGCACTGCCACCTTTGAGAGAGATCGCCTGACCGCATGGAGCGGACGGGCAGGGTGGTGATGCTTGCCGGGGAGTGCATCAATTTGACATCCAGTGCAATCGGATTTAAGACGTCGTAAATGAATGGCTCGCGCTAAGATCACCAAGACCGCCAAGAGAATGAGGTCAAAGAAGATCATCTTGCAAAAATTATTCTGAATCCTTGGCGTGCTTTGCGGATTTGGCGCGAACCTCCTCCTCTTAAGGCGAATTGCTCTGAGCCTCGATTTAGACGTCGAGGATTTCTTCAGGATCAGCGAAAGAATTCGGATAACTTCTATCCAAAATTTGCACACACTCCACCGGGAATACAACCGCTGGCGACCTCTCGGGCTATTCTGCGCCGGCAGCTCTGAGGGCTTTGTATTCCGCTTCGATTTTGGCTTGGCGGTCCACCAGCTTTTGCATTTGCAGGGTGCGACGGTGCACATCGATGGTGGCCCGGTTGAGATGTCCTTGGACTTCAGTGCGCTGAGAGGCGTTCTCTTTCATCCTGTCTTTGACGCTGGTCATGGTCTCTGCAAGCTCTGCAGGCGAATTGTCGGAAAAATCAAATGTCGGGAGTGGCTCGGTTGGGGACTCCGCTTTGGTTGAAGCATTAGCTCCCGTGGTCTCTGGAGTTGGTTTCTCTGTCAACGGCAGCTGCGACTGGATGGCTGCTTCGGTCTTCGCGGCTTGAGCGGTTTCGAGATCTTTCCGGTAGGGGATCATGATCGGGTCCTGACAGAAGGGACAGGGCAGCTCGAGACCACCGCCTGCTTCATCAATCACGATGTAATTTTTTCCGCAAGGGCATTCGAATTGTATGTCACTTGGGGTAAGTTCAACGTCAGGTGTGGGGGTATTTGCCATAGCTAAATCTATTTTAGAGGGTGAAATGTTCTACTTCAAGAATGCATCACCGGTCGCGCTTGTGCAATGCCGGATATTACGTGGTTTCCAAGCCCGAGGTCCCCAGCCTGCATGAATCACGACCAAAAGGCAGCTCACGGGCGATCCATCAAGGTGGCGGAATTCATCAATAACGAGAAGTCTAATTCGGCAACTCCTTCCGGCCGGCGGTCGTTTGCGGTGCAGGTGACTACCGTGTTGCTCCTTGTGGGGTTGTTCGTCCTGCTGGCCCTGATTTTCTGGACGGGTGCGCAGATTCTGATGCTGCTTTTTGCTGGAATTCTGGTCGCCCTCATTCTTAGAACAGCAGCCAATACGCTCTCCCGGTGGACCAGGCTGGGGGTGCGATGGACAATGATGATTGTGCTGCTATTTGTCTTGGTTTCCGGTGGACTCATCTTCTGGATTGCGGCCCCCGGTGTCTCTGAGCAAGTGCTGGCTTTGCGCGAAAATCTGGAGGAGTCATTTAATGTGCTCACGGAGGCCCTGGAAGAATTGCCCGGAGCCTCCGCAGTTGAAGAGCAAATCGACCAGCTTCAGGAAGAGGGAGCGAACGGCAAACAAATCTGGAAGGGATTGGCGGGTATCTTCTCCAACATTTTCGGTGCCCTCGCCGGCATTGCAATCGTGCTCATCTCGGCCATCTTCCTTGCCTTCGATCCGCAGCTCTATTTATCCGGCATCCTCCGCATGGTGCCTCCTCCGAGGCGTGCACGCGCCAGCGAGGTGCTGTCGGAGTTGGGAAGCACGCTGCAGGGATGGCTCTTCGGGCAGTTGATCGCCATGCTTTTTCTCTTTGTGTCCACATGGATTTTGCTGATGTTACTGGGCATTCCATTGGCATTCATCCTGGCGCTTTTGGCCGGAGCGCTCACTTTTGTTCCCTATATCGGACCTCTCCTCGCGATCGTTCCTATTCTGCTCATCGCGTTCGCGGAAAGCCCCACGCTCGCGCTCTATGCAGGCATCGTTTTCCTGGTGGTTCAGAATGTTGAGGGCAATGTGCTTATGCCCATTGTCTTTCAGCGGACAGTCCATCTGCCGCCGGTTCTTACCATTGTCGGCCAGCTCACCCTTGGCGCGTTGTTCGGAATTCTGGGTTTCATTCTGGCCACCCCTCTCACCGCCGTACTTCTTGTCCTCGTGCAGCAACTCTATGTGAAGGACACACTCGGCGATTCCATGAAAACGGAAATCGAGAATCTGCCCACGCTTCCCAATGCTCCGCCGAAAAAATCGCAAAGCGACTGATTTAATCCGCAGCGTTGAAGGTCCGCGGGGGTGAATAAATCCGGTCTGGAAAAGGTACCCCCCAGAGTTCCACAGTTGCATGGGGCTCAGGATTTTTTTCCGGCGCAAGATGCTCGAAAAGATCATTGAACCGAATGCTGCACTGCAACCGGCGCTGGCCGCCGGAATCGATTTTCGGATTCACGACCATGATGGCTTCCGTGAATGGCGCCTGATTTTTCATCGCGTGTGCTTGCGTGCGTGCCTCTAGGTAATCGAGTTCGCGGTCTTTAATGATGGCGTCCAGTTTTTCGAGATCATCTCTGGTGATTGGATGCCAGAGTTGACGCCAGGTTTCGGGCTCGATGCGTGGAGCGATGATGTTGGTGAATCGCTTGTCTTTCCCTTCCTGATCCCAGTAGCCGATGATGAGGAGGAAGGGCTCATCGATATCGTATTGGCGAAGCGCATCGCCCATATCGGCAGCAGTGCCATGGCGGATCGCTTTTGGATTTACAGGGATATTGCCATGCGCAGTGTTGACCGCTGCGGGGATGTCCCATTTGTCGGTGTAGTCCGGACGGTAGCCGTCGAAGAAGGTGTCGCAGATCCAGTTTTCAAAAACGAGCCCGTGTTGCTGCACCTCCTGAGCGCCGAGCGGGGCGGTGGCGAAGCTGAAACCAATAAGAACCGTCGTGGCTATCCGCGCTGCAGGGTGATGACGCATTCCAGGTGCTTGGTCTGGGGAAAGAGATCGAATGGCTGGATGCACGCCACACTGTAACCTGCTGCGATGAGTGGCTGCAAATCGCGCACTTGTGTGGCGGGGTTGCATGAGACATACACAATACCAGCTGGTCCAAATGCGATCAACTGGGTTAAAAACGCCTCATCGGAACCGCGCCTCGGAGGATCGATGATCACTGCGGTCTCCCGTCCA
>JBGTCP010000100.1:0-5894 GCA_041748815.1 Chthoniobacterales bacterium | reverse complement strand
TTACTATCCCGATACGTTGGTGGGAACGGATTCGCACACGACGATGATCAACGGCCTGGGCATCGTCGGCTGGGGCGTCGGTGGCATCGAAGCGGAAGCAGGCATGCTGGGTCAGCCAGTGTACTTCCTCACCCCGGAAGTAGTGGGCGTGAATCTGACCGGCCGTCTGCGCGAGGGCGTGACTGCGACCGATCTGGCCTTGCATGTCACGCAGTTGCTGCGCGCCGCGAAGGTGGTGGGCAAGTTTGTGGAATTCTACGGCGAAGGCGCCGAGTCGTTGCCGCTCCCCGACCGCGCTACCATCGCCAACATGGCACCCGAATACGGAGCCACCATGGGCTACTTCCCCGTGGACAGCGAATCGGTGAACTACCTCCGCGCGACAGGACGCACAGAAGAGCAGTGCTCAACTTTCGAGAACTATTTCCGCGCACAAAACCTCTTTGGCATGCCAAAAAAAGGCGACATCGAATACTCGGTGGATATCGACCTCGACCTCGCAGATGTGCAACCAGGCGTGGCCGGTCCCAAGCGCCCGCAGGATCGCATCAACCTCAACGACCTCGGAGATAAGTTCCGCTCATTGTTCGAAGCACCTCTCGCCGAAGGCGGCTACGGCAAAGTAGCTGCCACGCTGGGGGAGCGCTTCCCGGTGGGCATGCAGACAGTTGCCGAGGCGGTTCAAGCTCCTGAAATGCCCGAGATCCAGCCCGGCGAAGAGCGCATGAAACAGGAAATGGTTTCCAATCGCCCGACTCCTGATGGGGATGCTGGCCAGCTTCTGGAGGAAATTTCTCCATGTGAGGATCGCATCGGTCACGGCAGTGTCCTCATCGCCGCGATCACCAGTTGCACAAATACGAGCAATCCCAGCGTGATGCTCGGTGCCGCGCTGCTTGCAAAAAAAGCCGTCGAACGCGGACTCACCGTCAACCCGGTGGTCAAAACTTCACTGGCCCCCGGATCGCGGGTGGTCACCGATTATCTTTCAAAAACCGGTCTCGACCAATACCTCGATGCGCTGGGTTTTCACACCGTGGGATATGGATGCACGACGTGCATTGGCAACTCAGGCCCTCTGCACCCTGCGATCGAAGCTGTGATCACAGAGCACGACCTCGTCGCTGCATCGGTGCTCTCCGGTAACCGTAATTTCGAAGCCCGCGTGCATCAGAATATCAAAGCGAACTTCCTCATGTCGCCACCGCTCGTTGTGGCATTCGCTATCGCAGGCCGCGTCGACATGGACCTCACGCACGAACCGCTGGGTGATGGCCGTGATGGCAACCCCGTTTTTCTGAAAGACCTGTGGCCCACGCTGGAAGAAATCCGCGACGCCATGGCCATGGCCCTCAAGCCCGAGGTCTTCCGCAATCTTTACACCGACTTCGCTGAGGCAAATCCCAAGTGGAATGAAATCCCGTCCGCAACGGGCAGCGTTTACGTGTGGGATAAGCACAGCAGCTACATCCAGCATCCGCCATTCTTTGAAGACTTCTCACCGGAACCTTCAGATGTGAAGGACATCCATGCCGCGCGTCCGCTGGGCATTTTTGGAGACTCTGTGACCACCGATCACATCTCACCCGCTGGTGCGATCAAGCCATCCTCCCCCGCAGGCGAATACCTCGTTGAGTGCGGTGTTGAGCCATTGGATTTCAACAGCTACGGCAGCCGTCGTGGCAATGATCGCGTGATGACCCGTGGCACCTTCGCCAATGTGCGTATCAAAAATCTCATGGTCCCCGGCATTGAAGGCGGCGTGACAAAAATACAGCCAGGAGATAAGGACGCCTCGATCTATGATGCGTCTATGTATTACCAAAAACAAGGCACCCCGCTCGTGATCATTGCCGGACAGGAATACGGCACAGGCTCGAGCCGCGACTGGGCGGCCAAAGGCACCCGCCTGCTTGGCGTGAAGGCCGTCATTGCTGCCAGCTTCGAGCGCATCCACCGGTCCAACCTCGTCGGCATGGGCGTGCTCCCGCTGCAATTCCACGAAGGCACCAATGCACAATCTCTCGGCCTAGATGGCTCAGAGACTTTCGACGTCACCGGCCTGAGCAATGCCATCCGTCCCGCGCAGGATGTGACCCTCACCATCCACCGCGTCAACGGTGACTCGCAATCACTTCCAGTGCGGCTTCGTATCGATACACCGATTGAAATCGATTACTACCGCGCTGGCGGAATCCTGCCCTACGTGCTTGCGCAGTTGATCGAGGGAGTCGTCTAAGCCCCACCGGGCTCTCATTCTATGAAAGTATTCATCAAAGCGGGATGTCCCTGGTGCATCGAGGCCGAGGCCTACTTGCAGGAGCAGGGCTTTGACTACGAAGCGGTCGATGTGCGAAGCGATCCTGCTGCCATGCAGGAAATGCTTTCGCTCTCCGGCCAGACGCTCGCACCCACGATGGTCGTCGATGGAAAAGTCCTGGCAGATTTTGATGTGGATCAACTCAAGGCATTCCTCCAGGAACATCAGATCCATCCGGATGGGCAGTGAATGGTTTGTGGTCCTGGCGGCGGTCGCGCTCACACTCGGCCTTCGCACCTACCGGCATCCGGTCCTCCAGAAACTTAGCATTTTTGCGCTGATCGGCACCTCCATGCTTATCGGCTGGGCGCTCACCCGCAGTGTGCTGATTGCGTTCTTGTGCGGCCTCACATGGATTCTGCTGCCATGGTTGGAGTTGCTCACCCGCGTGCGCCGAATCCGGCTTCCCGAGGAAAAACGGCTGCGCCCCTCCAGCCCGCCGGACGAGGAACTTTTCCCCGACGCGGACTCAGTCTCCGGGCAACTCACGGAGGCCGGATTTGAATTCATCGAAGATCTGAACTGGCGATGGGAGGAGCAAATGCATCTCTACCGGGTGCATTACCATCCCGGCCGGCGTGCCTATGCCATGCTCTGCTGCATCCAGCAGGAGCCCATGACATTTTCGTATCTCACCGTCGCATCCCGCAAGGAAGACGGCTCGCTCATGATGACATGGAATTTTCCGTTTCCGCAAAGCCTCCTCCTTCCGCCCCACATCACTGTTCAACGCACCGCCTTCGACGACACCGTCGAGGAAATGTGCGATCAACATCATCATTGGCTGGCAGGAAGCGGCATGCCCCCGGAGTCATTCCCTGAGCAAACCACCGAGACACTCCAGGCTGGGACAGAAGAAGATCTGCGGCTCCAGGTGGAACACAATTTACAAATGGGCATCCTCATCAAAACGACTGATGGAGCGATTCGTTACACACGCAAAGGACTTATGTTCCTCTGGCTGCAGTTTCTCAGAGAATTTGTGAAGCTCTAGAAGGCGGTTAACAACACAAAACTTTTGAGCCGTGTGACGTTGAAATTGATGATGAACCTCAATCGCATACCCGATTACACAGTGAGACAAGTCGGAGAAGTTCATTTGAAAAGTTGAACCAATAATGGAAGTGAACAACACGAGGACTCTGCCCTGTCATCCTGCCTTCATGTCCTTCCTGCTCTTCATGGTGAATTTGCCCGTTTCCTCACGTTTGAGCTGCAGGATTTAGGATCATGCCATCGCATTCGGCAGCGCCCTTGCCCCGTCGCCACCCATCTGCGCGTCAAGTTTGTCGAGCCGATGAATGAGATCAATCACATGCGCACGCGGATACCGCCCGCCTGCCGCTGCGCAAAAATGAGTCCGGCACGCGAGTGGCCGGTGCGCATATGCAATGCAACGCAGAGTGTGCGGATTCAGTGCCGGGCAGGCTCCTTCCACACTAGCCGGCACCGACTTTCGCCCGGCAGCGCGGATTCCCCGCAGGAGGTATTCCGCCTCAGGGAGCGTGACTTGTGGGGTTTCCCCCGTCACCGCAAACTGGCAACACGTTGAAAGCCCCGTGCACTGCCGCTCTAACGGACGCGCCTCGAGATCCCCGTAGATGGACTTGAGTTCCCCCATCCACAATGGTGGGAAGACATCCGCTTGATGGGACTTTGCATGTTTGCTACGGGCCATGGATTACAAGCCTACGCGCGCTCCGCTCAGGAATCACGAAAACAATTCCCTTTCTGATTGAATGCGCTGAGCGCCTGTGGTTCTTTCGTGCTTCCTCACACATGAAAAACGTCAAATTCGGAATCGTTGGTCTCGGCAACATGGGCTCGGTCCATGCAAAATCACTTCTCGTCGGCCATGTCACCCGCGCCACACTCGCAGCCATCTGCGATGAAAACGCCGCAAAACTTGAGCCGTTTGAGAGTGTCAAAAAGTTTTCCTCCAGCGACGCACTCATTGCCTCCGGCGAGGTGGACGCCATCCTCGTGGCCACCCCGCACTACTCGCATACGACGATCGGTGCAGCCGCGCTCAAAGCAGGAATTCACACGCTGGTGGAGAAACCGATCTCCGTGCACAAGGCCGATTGCGAGCGTCTCATCGCCGCGCACACCGACAAATCCGTGATTTTCGGAGCGATGTTCAATCAGCGCACGGATCGTTATTACCAAAAAATCCGCAGCCTCATCCAATCCGGCGAGCTGGGGCAAATCCGCCGCGTCAACTGGATCATTACCAACTGGTTCCGCACCGAAGCCTACTATGCTTCCGGCGGGTGGCGCGCAACGTGGAAGGGTGAAGGCGGCGGAGTGTTGCTCAACCAATGCCCGCATAACATAGATTTGTTTCAGTGGATGTTTGGCATGCCTTCCAAAGTGCGCGCACATGCCTCGCTCGGGCGCTACCACAACATTGAAGTAGAGGACGATGTGACTGCCTATTTCGAATATCCCGATGGCAAGACCGCAGTCTTCATTACCTCCACTGGCGAAGCGCCCGGCACGAACCGTCTTGAGATCACCGCAGAACGTGGCAGGCTCGTTTACGAAAATGACCAGCTTTCCTACCTTCGCAACGAGCAGGAGATGACCGACTTCAGCCGCACCACGAAAAACGCTTTTTCCACGCCTGAGAAATGGGAAGTCAAAATTCCGGCATACAATCACGGCGGCCAGCACAATGAAATCATCCAGAATTTCACCGACGCAGTCCTTGATGGCACCGCCCTGCTCGCCCCGGGCGCCGAGGGCATTCACTCCGTCGAACTCGCCAACTCGATGCTCTTCTCAGCACTCAACGACCGCACCGTCGACCTCCCGCTGGATGCTCCAGAGTATGAGGAATTCCTCAAAAAATTGATCGCTGAATCACGCTACGAAAAAGCCGAAGTCGTCAAGGCCGAGGTGGATTTTGCAAAATCCTTTTGAGCCGTCCGCCCTCTCCCTGCCTCTGTTGAATTCCAGGATTGCGCGGCATCTCCAGTCTCTGGTATTCCCTTTGAGCCATGACAGCAGGGCGGCTTCAGGAAACTTGGAATTCGCGGGCCGGGGTGATCCTCGCGGTAGCCGGCAGCGCAGTGGGACTCGGGAATTTTTTACGCTTCCCTGGTCAGGCTGCGCAGTATGGCGGCGGAGCATTTATGGTTGCCTACTTTATTGCGCTCCTCATTCTCGGCCTCCCGATTTGCTGGGCGGAGTGGACCATGGGGCGTAAAGCAGGGAGCAAAGGATTTCATTCCTGCCCCGGCATTCTGCATCTGATTGTCCGGCATCCGCATGCAAAATATCTCGGAGTGATCGGTGTGATCATCCCTGTCATCATTTACATGTACTACGTGGTGATCGAGGCGTGGTGCCTGGGTTATGCCGTGAATTTTCTCACTGGCGGAACCGCATTTGAGAATCCCGCAAGTGTCGGTGCGTTTTTTGCGACGTTCACTGGTGCCGCGGCAGATGGCTCCGCGTTGGGCTTTGATCTTCATCAAGTGGGCGGCTTTCTCGCCATAGTCTTTGTGCTGAATTTTGTGCTTGTCTATCGCGGCATCTCACAAGGCATTGAGCTTTTCTGTAAGATTGC
>JBGTCP010000099.1:0-10748 GCA_041748815.1 Chthoniobacterales bacterium | reverse complement strand
GAACCGGAAATCATCCCGGCCTCTGCGCTCGAAAAACTCGCTGAAAAAGAAAAACAGGAAGTAAGTGTTGAAGGAGTGGTCCGGTCTTCGACGATTTCAGAATCGGGCCGCCTGTTTCTAAATTTTTCGGATCCGTTTTATGAAGGATTCACCGCGATGGTACCTGCGGAGTTCACAGCCGCTCTCGGAAAAGACTACCTGACAGGCGACCTGAATGGCAAAAAAGTGCGGATTCATGGGACCATTGAAATTTACAAAAAGCGACCCCGCATTGTGATCGAAAAGGCGGCCCAGCTGGAAGTCGTCGCGGAGGAATGACGTCAAGCGGTGATTGGCTCCTGTGCGTCGACACCGGCGGCACTTTCACAGACTGTGTTGCACGCGCTCCGGATGGTAGATCACACCGGTGTAAGGTGCTTTCAAACGCAACCCTGCGGGCAACAATCACCGAAGTGCTGCCGGATCACAAATTGCGCATCAAATGCTCATGGAATGCTCCGCAGCATTTTCTGGTTGGCGCAAGACTGCGGGATTTCAGGGTCACCGCATATGAGGCAACGTCGAGAACCATTGAGCTGGATAATGAGGCGGCGTTGAATTTTTCAGTCGGTGAATCTGTGGAGTTTTCCTATTTCGAATCCGCTCCGCTGCTTGCTGCGCATCTGGTTACAGGCACCCCGCTGCTCAGTCCGCTCCCCGCGATGCGTCTGCGCCTTGCCACCACGCGCGGAACCAACGCACTCCTGGAACGCAAGATCGGAAAAGTGGGATGGATCACCAATGGAGGTTTCACCGACGTGCTCGACATCGGCACGCAACAGCGCCCCGATATTTTTGCGAGGCAAATTGTGAAACCGGCACAAGTCCATGCTTCCAGCTTCGGATTAAACTTCCGACAGGATGCCACCGGTGCGGCATTGAGCCGACTGGATCTCAATGAACTGGAGTCAGTCATGAGAGCATGGAAAAACGAGGGCATCGGGTCTATAGCAGTTTCGTTTCTACACAGCGACCTGAATCCTGAGCCGGAAAAGCAAGTGGCCGAATTTTTTCAGCACCATGGATTTAAATCTGTGAGCGCATCGGCAGAACTCTCAGCGAAAGCAGGCTTCCTGAATCGCTCTGCCACAGCAGTTACCAATGCCGCACTTGCTCCTATTCTCGATGCATACTTCAGTGAAATCGAGACCAGCGTTCCGCGTGACCATTTGGAAGTCATGTCCAGTGCCGGCGCGTTGATGGAGCGGAGTCAATTCCATGCAAAAGACTCCTTGCTCAGCGGTCCGGCTGGCGGTGTGGTGGGCGCAGCAGCAATCGGGCAACAATGCGGCGAAGGGCCGGTCATCACATTCGACATGGGTGGCACGAGCACAGATGTAGCACGCATTGACGGCAAATTCTCTTACCAATTTGAGCACCGTGTCGGAGATGTGAAACTTATGGCACCTGCACTGCGCATCGAAACAGTCGCAGCTGGTGGCGGCTCGATCTGTGACTTCGATGGTGAAAAAATGCGGGTCGGACCACACAGCGCCGGAGCGCATCCCGGACCCGCGTGTTACGGAGCTGGAGGCCCGCTCACCATCACCGATATCAACCTGCTCGCGAAACGGATGAATGCTTCTCAATTTTCCCTTCCTGTCGATAGAGCAGCGGCCGAAGCGGCTCTGCAGAAGGTGCTCACAGAGATTCGGAAATCGACCGGAGAAATGCTGAGTCGCGATCAATTGCTCGAGGGCTTTCTCCAACTTGCCGACGAAATCATGGCAGGTGCGATCCGTAAAATCTCAACTCTGCAGGGCTATGACCCGGCTTCTCACACGCTCATCGCATTTGGCGGAGCGGGTGGTCAACACGCTTGCGGGATCGCCGCACGCCTTGGCATTCAACGTGTGCTCTGCCCTGCCGATGCGGGCCTGCTCTCCGCTTATGGACTCAGCGTCTCCACAAAAGGAAACATCGTGGAAACACAACTTGCTCTGAGCCTTGAACCCACAAACCTAGCACAGATCCAAGCAGCATTGGAGACCATCCAGCAAAAAGCACTCGCTCCATTGCCCGTCGGCTCCGCGGTCACACAACAGTTGTTCTCGCTCCGCTTTCAAGGCCAGGAGTTTACCCTGAGCGTGGAATGTCGGCAGCCGGAAGATCTCGAAAAAACATTTCTCAATGAATACCGCCAGTGTTTTGGATACCTGCCGCCGGGCGCTCCGGGGATCGAGCTGACCGGTATCAAAGTCATTGCAAGCTCAACCTCGACCGAACGGCCCGCAGAATTTTTCATCAAAAAACGGCAGAGGCAGAATAACGCTTTTTATCCCCGCGATACGCTCAGCGCAGGCGACGATTTGAGAGGCCCCGCAGTCGTGCAGGACGGCTTTGGCAGTGTGTTCATCGCAGCTGGCTGGTCAGGTGTAGTTGGTGATCGCGGTACGTTGCGTCTGGAGGCCGGAGCCAGTCATTCCGCCGACTCCACAGTGTCTCTCATCCGCGAACAAATCCTCGCCCACCAGCTTGCCGATCTGGTGGAGGATGCGGGCAATCAACTTCAGCGCACTGCCATTTCCACCAACGTCAAAGACCGTCTGGATTTCAGCTGTGCATTGTTGGACAGTTCCGGCTACCTCATTATCAACGCTCCACACATCCCTGTGCATTTGGGCGCAATGGGGATCTGCGTGCGGGAAATCCTCAAGCAATTTGACCTCCGCGATGGCGACGTGATCGTCACCAATCATCCGGGTGCTGGCGGATCCCATCTGCCGGATGTCACCGTCGTGACACCCGTGTTTCTTGGTGAAGTGCATCCCGTGTGTTATGTGGCCAACCGTGCCCACCATGCGGAGATCGGCGGCACACATCCAGGCTCGATGCCTCCCGGCGCACACTGTCTTGAGGAGGAAGGTGTTGTCATCTCACCAATGTTTCTTTTCCGCGAAGGATCGGACTGCTTTGCGGAAATGGAAAAAGTTCTGAGCGAAGCAAAATATCCATCACGGGCTGTCGTGGAAAATCTTGCCGATCTGCGGGCTCAGGTGGCGGCCAATCGACAGGCGATCCGCCGCCTTGAAGCTCTCGCGGTTTCTCCGGCTTCACTGAGCGGGCATTTCGATTCATTGAAAGAACGCACCCGCAAAGCATTGGCCCAACGCCTCCCCGAGCTGCAACCGGCGGCGGCCATGCAGCGGCTGGATGATGGCACGGAAATCCACGTTGCGATTCGTAAAAGTGCTGAAAGGATTTGCTTCGATTTCACGGGCACATCGCCTTCGCATCCGGGTAATTTCAATGCAACTCCCGCCATTGTGCAAAGTGCCATCCTTTACTGCCTGCGCCTGCTCATTCATGATGACATCCGCCTCAATGAAGGACTTATGGAAAACGTCGATGTCGTGCTGCCGGAGTGTTTTCTGAATCCCGACTTCAGGCCGGATCCCTCCGGGGCACCAGCGGTCGCTGCGGGCAACACCGAGACCAGCCAGCGGCTGGTGGACACGTTACTCCTCGCGCTCGGCTTGCAGGCATGCAGCCAGGGAACCATGAATAATTTTGTCTTCGGCAACCAACACTGTAGCTACTACGAAACGATCTGTGGAGGAACCGGAGCCGGCAACACCCACGCCGGAGCCGATGCCGTGCACTCACACATGACCAATACCGCCATCACAGATATCGAGATTTTTGAACGCAGATATCCAGTGCGCGTCCGCACTTTTGCAATCCGACCGGAATCCGGCGGCTCTGGAAAATTCCCTGGAGGAAATGGTGTGATCCGTGAGGTGGAATTCCTCGATGACTGCGATGTTTCTCTGCTCACCCAGCATCGCAAAGAGCGACCCTACGGCCTGCACGGCGGCCAAGATGGCGCCCCGGGAAAACAAACGCTCATCCAAGAAAGCGGCCAACATCAGGTCCTCGCTCACAACGCCGCCCTGCGTGTGAGCGCTGGTGATCGCATACGGATCGAAACCCCCGGCGGCGGCGGATGGGGAGATCCCATTCCTCATTGAAGAGTGACAGTCCTGCGGACCCTGCTACTAATTGCGCTATGTATCGTCTCCGAATAGAGCACGTCACAGATTACGAATACACCAATTCTGTGCGGCTTGGAACACACCGCCTCATGATCCGTCCACGCGAAGGTCATGACATCCGTATCGAATCATCCATTCTGGAAATCACCCCGAAAGCCAAAGTGAAATGGTTTCGCGACATTTATAACAACTCTGTCGCCGTACTGCGCTTTGCAACCCGCACCAGCCACCTACGCATCTCAAGCGCTGTGATGATCCAGAATTACGAAACCGCGCCACTGGATTTTCTCATCGAAAAAAAGGCCGTTTACTTCCCTTTTCTCTTTGATCCCACGGAACACATCGATCTCATGTCGTATCAGATCCCGTGCTTCCCGGGCGATCATCATGTGCTTGCCGATTGGTGTTCGCAGTTCTGGTCCACGGGCCAAACCATGCAGACCTATGTTCTTCTCCGCACAATCAACCGCCACATCGTGAATCGCTTCCGCTATGAGATTCGCGAAGAGGCCGGTGTTCAGCGGCCTGCGGAGACCATCCAAAGAGGCGCTGGTTCCTGCCGCGACTTTGCGACGCTCTTCATCGAGGCCTGCCGGCACTTCGGACTCCCGGCGCGGTTCGTGAGCGGCTATCTGCATAATCCGGCTGCTGCTCCTCAACACAATTCTACGCACGCATGGTCGGAGGTTTATTTGCCAGGTGCAGGCTGGAAGGGCTTTGATAATACCAGCGCACTCGTCGTCGGTGCCCACCACATTGCCTGCGCCGTCAACCGCCACCCGGCCGCCATCCCACCGATCAGCGGGACATTCATCGCGGACGGAATCACCCGGTCTCACATGCAGGTTTCGGTTTCTGTCACCGCCGCATGAGTACCAAAGAACGCATCGATACGCTCCTCACCAAACGCGGCCTCGTCGAAAGCCGCGAAAAAGCACAACGTGCCATCATGGCCGGCAACGTTCTCCTCGATGGGCACCGCATCGAAAAACCCGGGACCAGAGTCGCCACCGATGCAATTATTGAACTCAAGGAAAAGGAGCCATTCGTGAGCCGGGGCGGCCTTAAACTCCGAGGCGCATTGGATCATTTCCATGTCGATGTCACCGGACTCACCTGCATCGATGTGGGCGCATCTACCGGCGGATTCACCGACTGCCTGCTGCAACGCGGTGCCACAGCAGTGCATGCAGTCGATGTGGGACACAGTCAACTCGACTGGCGTATCCGCAGCGATCCGCGCGTTTTTGTGAAGGAAAAATTCAATGCGCGACACATGACACCGGCTGACTTCGAGGTCGCTTTCGATCTTGCCGTCACCGATGTTTCCTTCATCTCGCTCACCATGGTGCTGGGTCCGGTTTTTGAAGTTCTCAGACCTGGCGGACGGGCATTGGTCCTCATCAAACCGCAATTCGAAGTCGGCAAACACGAGGTCGAGGCAGGTGGCATCATTCGGGATCCGGCCAAACACGCTGCCGTGGTGGAGAAAATTCGGACTTTCGTCGAGGGCACACTTGGGCAATGTTGGATGGGCGTCACCGATTCACCGATCCACGGCACCGACGGCAATAAGGAATTTCTCGCATGTCTTCAAAAATCATCGGAATCATAGCCCACGAAGAAAAACCCGGTGCGGCCGGGCTCATCACGCGGCTGGCATCCTCCCTGGAATCGCAAGGTCTCAACGTTGCCGTGGAATCCAAGGCGGCCGCCATTGCACAGCTCCCGGACGGAGGTAGCGTCGGCGCACTTAGCGAGCGCTGCGACCTGCTGCTTGTCCTCGGCGGTGATGGCACGATGCTCCGCGTGGTGCATCGCATGACCCGCCGCAGTTGCCCCGTGCTCGGCATTAACCATGGCTCGCTCGGATTCCTCACTTGCCTCAACTCCGACGACCTCGACCTCGCCGTGGAAGCCGTGGTGGAGGAGAGCTTTACCATTTCGCCTCGCTCGCTTTTAAAAGTCACCGTCCGCAACAACGGCACCGTCATTGAAGAACGCACCGGCCTTAACGACGCGGTCCTCAGCCGCGGCGAAATTTCACGGCTCGTGCAAATCGAAGTGCGGATCGATGGCATGACCCTCACCCGTTACAATGCTGACGGATTGATCGTTGCCACTCCCACCGGCACCACTGCCTACTCGCTCTCCGCAGGCGGCCCGATCTCCATGCCCGATGCCTCCGTCTTCGTCATCACCCCGATTTGTCCCCACGTGCTCACCAATCGCGCTGTCGCAGTGAGCGATGGCGCCGTCATCACACTCAGCCCCGATCAGGGAGAAAGTCCGCTCGTCCTCGCGGTGGATGGGCAGCAAATCATCCGCGTCGACCCGTCCTGGCAGGTCGAGATTTGCAAAGCTCCCGAACTTCTCCAGCTTGCCATGATGGAAGGCACGTCCTTCGCCGATGTGCTTCAGCACAAACTTCGCTGGAGCGGCACCAACCTCGGCCGCTCATGAGTGCACTGGACAAAGCCATCAAGCCGGATCGCATCCTCTTAGATGTCGATGCCGACTCCTGGAAAAGTGCACTCGAGCAAGGCATCTCTCTTCTGAAGGACGCACCATCCGTGATCGACTACGAAGAATTGCGCGACGAGATACTGAGCCATCAACTCAAGACTCCCACTTCACTCGGGAACGGACTCACCGTCCCGCACGTGCGCACGACCCATGTGCAACAGATCACCCTTTCATTACTCCGTCTGCGCGAACCGCTGCCTCTGGATATTTCCGGCCCGGCAGTTTACGTCATTGTCGCCGCAATCCCGAAGACCATGGCCTCCGAATACCTTCAGGTGATCGGCTGTGTCGCACGCCTCTTTGGCAAAGAAAGAAGCCGCCAGGAATTGGATGCATGCACCGACGAAGACGAATTTTTTCAAACCCTCAAGGACCTCAGCCACGCGCTCTGAGCATTCTGCGCTTTTAACACCACCCGCGCCGACCCAGCCAGTGCCGGAGATCCTCAACCCACGGGTGCGGATTTTTGATTCCGATCCCGTGCCCTCCGTGCTCGTAGAGGTGAAATTCAAAGGGCACCCCTTTGGCCCGCAGGGCACGAACGAACTCCAAGCTGTTCTCAGCGGGCACGGAAGGATCTTCCAGCGTGTGCCACACAAAACACGGCGGACTGTCTGGGCGGACCTTATGCTCGAGCGAAAGCAAGTGCAACAATTCCGGGGATGGCGACTCACCCAGGAGGTTTTTAAACGACCCGCCATGATAAATTGCGGGGTTTGAAGAAATAACCGGATAAGCCAGAATACCCAGGTCTGGACGGGATGAAAATCGCTCCACCTCCAAGTCGGAATTCGGATCACCAGCCTCAAACAAAGTCACCAGACACCCCGCGAGATGCCCACCGGCCGAAGATCCCATCACTGCGATCTTTTCACCATCCAATCCCCAGTCATCCGCATGCATCCGGAGTGTGCGCATTGCCAGCGCGGCATCATTCAACATAGCCGGATGGCGGTTTCCCTCACTCCCGAGCCGGTATTGCAGCACAAAAGCATGCAAGCCGGAGAGGTTCAGAAAGTTCGCATAACCCGCACCCTCATGTTCTGAAAGCGCACCATATCCCCCGCCCGGAAGGACAAGCACAGCCGGACGCACTCCAGGTTGGAGGGTCGAAAAATGCGGGACGATCCACGGTTTGGATTCCTCGCCGCTAAGATAGACTGGAAGATGAGAAGCAGGTCGATTCATGCGCCGATCATTCACATCCACCGCAGCATTGGCAAATCCACAGTCACGAGGCCGTCCCGGCCCAAAAAACTTTCATTCCATCACAAACCATCGTTTAGTGAACGTTCATGCAGGATGTATCAAGTGGCAGCCGGGAGCCAGATGGCAAAAAACGACCGGCCGTGGATTGGGAGGCGCTCAGCCTCGGGTCCGTGCCTTCAGAAATTTTCCGTTGCCTGGAACAAAACGGCATCCTTCCAGATGACACCTATTTCTGTGTCCCGAGCCGGCTCTCACCTGCGGGTGACTATCTCGGCGCATGGATGGCGGGCGACACGGAACGTCTTGTGGTCGTGGCACCTGATGAAACCGGAAATGTCACTCTCAGCTGGGAAGGTGCCATCTCCGAAGTCCTCGAAGCCTCCGTCCATCCCGTGACAGGTGGCGGGAGTCTTATCATCCAACTCAAAAGCGGCTCGCACGAGGTAATGCGTTTCGACACCGGCCAGGCCGCCATTTTTGGCGGCATCGCCCACTGCCTCAAGCGTCAGCAATCCCGCATCCCGGAGACCACCCCCATCGAAGCCGACACCCTTGCGCGGCGCGACTACGCGAGTTTGCTCATCAAGCAACGCGCACTTTACTGCCCGGATTGCCACCGGCTTCTACCCAAGAACACACGCGTCTGCCGGTTCTGCGTGCCCAAGTCGTCGACCCTCAAGCGCATTCTCAGTTTCTCCATGCCCTACTGGCGCCAGCTCGTCACCATGGCAACACTTATGGTGGTTGGCACCCTCATCAACCTCGTTCCGCCACAGATCACACGCATCCTTATCGATGAAGTCCTGCTCTCGCCCGATCAGGCCGACCGTCTGCCATGGCTGGTGAGCCTGCTCGCATCGGTCATGATCGTCAGCAGTGCCATCGCGATCTACCGTGCCCGCATGGGCATCTGGGTCGGTTGCCACATCACCAACGACATCCAATCCCGCGCCTTCAACCACCTCCAGGCGCTCAGCCTGAGCTACTTTAACAAACAACAAACCGGCGCCCTTATGTCCCGCGTCAACAACGATGCCCGGCAAATGCAGGGGTTCCTCGTGGAAGGCATCCAATACACCGTCGTTAACCTGCTCACCGTCGTCGGTGTGGCAGCCGTCCTCATCTGGATGAATCCGTTTCTCGGCATCCTCGTTTTGCTGCCCACACCCTTCGTCATTCTGCTCTCCGCCTACATCTGGAGGCGCATCGGACGCCGCTTCCGTCTGCTCTGGGTCGCCATGGCCAGCGTGACCAGTTACCTCAACGACGCCCTCTCCGGCATCCGCGTGATCAAGGCCTTTGGCCGCGAGGAGGCGGAGAAAGATAAATTCAGCCGTCGCCTGGGGCAGGCCCGTTCGCGCATGATCGATGCCGAGCAAACCTGGCAAACACTCGTCCCCATCCTCAATCTCATCGTGCAATCTTCGCTCGTGCTCGTTTGGTATTTTGGTGCATTTGAAGTGTATGGCGGCAACCTTACGGTGGGCGGACTCGTGGCCTATGTCGGTTATCTCGGCATGATTTACGGACCGCTCCAGTTGCTCACGCGCCTCAACGACTGGCTCACCCGCTCGCTTACCGCCTCCGCCCGCGTCTTCGAAGTGCTCGATACCGAACTGGACGTCGAAGAAAAATCCGGAGCCACTCCGCTGCCCGATGCCAAAGGCGATGTGCTTTTGCAGAACGTCACCTTCGGCTACGAAAAACATCAGCCCGTCCTAAAAAAAGTAAACCTCCACATTCCTGCAGGCGAAATGGTCGGACTCGTCGGCAAATCCGGCGCTGGCAAATCCACCCTCATCAATCTCATCGGCCGCCTCTACGATGTCGATGAAGGCGCTATTTTCCTCGACGGACATGATGTGCGTGACATCCGCGTGAATGACCTCCGACGCCACATCGGCTTTGTGCTGCAGGACACATTCCTGTTCAACGGCACCGTCTCGGAGAACATCACCTACGCACGCCCCGATGCCAGTCAGGAGGAATTGATGCAGGCTGCCGTCTCCGCGAATGCCCACAGCTTCATCATGAACCTGCCCGATGCTTACGACACCATCGTCGGCGAACGCGGCACCCGTCTTTCCGGCGGCGAACGCCAGCGCATCGCCATCGCGCGCGCACTCCTGCAAAATCCCCGCATCCTCATCCTCGATGAAGCAACTAGTTCGGTCGACACCGAGACGGAAGCCAAGATCCAACAAGCTCTCGCGCACCTTGTGAAAGGCCGCACCACACTTGCCATCGCACATCGCCTCAGCACGCTCCGTCACGCCTCCAAACTCGTCGTAATGAAGGACGGTGAAGTCGCCGAGGAAGGCACTCACAACGAACTCATGGAGAAAGAAGACGGCATCTACCGCAAGCTCGTCACCATCCAAACTGAATGGAGCCGAGTCATCGGCATCGGTTCTTAATCGATTTCCCAATGCAACCACCCGCATCCGAGACCGAATCCCCCAACCCCTCCGACATCAAGCCGGAAGAACTTGTCTGGCTGGATCCTGCGGCCTTGCAATTCCGTGACCCCGGCATCGGAAAGCCCATCACCCTTACCATTTCCGGCGAGCGCTCACACCGTAATATCTTTGCACTCCGCGCATTCCCACGTCACCACCCTGAGTCGTTTGTCCAGATCTTCGACGGCAAAGATTCCGGCGGACGCGGTGAAATGATCGGCATGATCCGCGACCTCCACAGCCTCACTCCGGTAAACCGCGCCGTCGTCGAAGAAGCACTCCGGCGCAGTTACCTCGTCCCGCGCGTGTTCGGAATTCTTGATCTCGAAGAAACCCGCTACATGTCGCGCTGGGTCGTCGAGACCGATCGCGGTGTGAAGACCTTTGAAATGCGCCAACCCCACCGCAACGTCATCGTCACCGGAAGCGGACGCGTCATCCTGATCGACGTTGAAGAAAACCGCTACGAAATCATCGATATCGAAGATCTCGACGACACCAGCCGCAGCTTCCTCGAGCG
>JBGTCP010000098.1:0-15558 GCA_041748815.1 Chthoniobacterales bacterium | reverse complement strand
GCGATCTCCAGATCGCAGGTCACACCCGCAACTTACTGCGACAGGAATGTTGCAGCTACCGGGAACGCGACCTGGGATACCTCTGAGTAGCTGCGATCTCCAGATCGCAGGTCACACCCGCAACTTACTGCGACAGGAATGTTGCAGCTACCGGGAACGCGACTTGGGATACCTCTAAGTAGCTGCGATCTCCAGATCGCAGGCAGCACCCGCAACCTACTGCGACAGGAATGTCGCAGCTACCGGGAACGCGACCTGGGATACCTCTGAGTAGCTGCGATCTCCAGATCGCAGGCCACACCGGCAACTTACTGCGACAGGAATGTCGCAGCTACCGGGAACGCAACTTGGGATACCTCTGAGTGGCTGCGATCTCCAGATCTCAGCCCGCACCTGCAGCCTACTTAGACAATAATGTCGCAGCTACCGGGAACGCTGCTCTCTGGTTACGCTTACGACACGCACCGTCGCAATTCACAGAGTTGCACCCGAAGCACTGACGCTCGCTGCCTTCCCATAGACACTACGCACGCGGGAAGATCCCGCCTTGAATACCCCCGCTCCGTTACTCACATCCATTTTGTTCTTTCCACGGACCCGGAAAAAGGCGCATTTAGGCGCAGTTATGCCATCATTCGACATCGTCTCCGAAGTGAACCTCCAAGAAGTGGATAATGCCTTGAACCAAAGCCGCAAAGAACTCGTCACACGCTTTGACTTTCGCGGCAGCAAGGCTGAGATTCAATTTGATGAAAAAACGCACAAAATTCTGCTCACAGCTGAGGATGCCAGTCGCGTTGCCAGCTTGAACGAAATTGTCATTGGCAAGCTTGCAAAGCGCAACATCGACCTCCGCAATGTCATTCGTGAGGATGTGGACGTCTCATCCACTGGTCAGGCGAAGCAGGAGTTCACTTTGAAGATGGGAATCGAGGGAGATAAGGCCAAGGAGATTATCAAATACGTCAAAGACTCAAAAATTAAGGTTCAGTGCTCGCTCCAGGAGCGTCAGATCCGGGTCACCGGCAAAAACCGTGACGATCTTCAGGAAGCCATTCAATTACTGAAGGCAAAGGACTTCGAAGTCAGCCTTGGATTTGAGAATTTCCGTAACTAGTTTTTCCAAGAGTTTATAAGTGAAATTATTCGTAAGCTGCTTGTCGGTAATAATTTAATAAATTCTACTTGTTTCTATTTATTTCGCCTTATTTTCTAATTTTGCTTCCAAAGCTTCGTTAAATTTTACTTCAAAATTATAATATTTTTTCCTTATATTTATGCAAACCATTGTCATTGGCCACAGGAATCCCGACATGGATTCCATCTGTTCTGCGATCGCTTATGCGTATTTGAAGACTATCATGGGGCTGCCGGACGTGGTCGCAGCCCGTGCGGGTAATACGAATGAGCGGATAGATTTTGTCCTGGACCGTTTTGGCTTTGCTCCCCCACTCTTCCTGTCAGACGTTTCACCACGTGTTGCGGACGTGATGCAAACTGAGGTGCATTCTGCGACTGCCAACACGGTGATTTACGAAGCGTTGCAGCTCATGGAGCAACACGGTCTCCGGGGCTTGCCCATCACAGATGAAGAGAACCATCTGCTCGGGATGCTTTCAGCGTTGAGTATCACCAGCTATCTGCTTCCTCCACGCGAGAAAATCGGCACGATTCGCGAAGTCACGACTTCCCTGAGCGCGATCACGAGCTGTTTTGGTGGAAAAATCCTCAATTCTGAAGCTCAGACCGAGATAACCGACCTTTATTTGCTCGTTGGTGCGATGTCTGCAGAGTCGTTCCGGGAGCGAATTCAACGCTACAAGGGCAAAAAAGTCGTTCTTTTGGTGGGTGATCGCCCAAATATCCAACGCACTGCCATCGAGGCGGGTGCGTACGCCCTCATCGCCACCGGCGGAACGCGGGTAAAAGACTCCGTACTCCAAGCGGCGAATGACGCCGGTGTGCTGGTAGCCACCTCCCCCCTCGATACCGCGACCACTATCCTGCTTTCCCGAGGTGCGATTGAGTCACGTGACATGGTCGAAAGCCAATTTCTCCAATTCCGGCCCACCGCCCCTATCGAATCCGCACGCCAGCAAGCGATGCAAAGCAGCGGTTTTGCGTTTCCCGTGACCGATCTCGACGGGACACTGTGCGGAATTCTCTCAAAGAGTGATTTTCTGAAACCGATTCCGCGCCAGCTCGTGCTGGTGGATCACAATGAACTGGTCCAGGCAGTGAAGGGCGCCGATCGGGTGCCGATTCTTGAAATCCTCGATCACCACAAAGTCGGCGGGTTCAGCAGCACCGGGCCCATGCTTTTCTGGAATAATCCGGTTGGCTCGACTTCGACCATCGTAGCCCTGTGTTTTGAGCAAGCCGGTGTCGCCATCCCGGCAAATATTGCAGGATTGCTCATGGCGGGCCTTATTTCCGACACGCTAAATCTCACCTCCCCGACGGCCACACCGGTGGATAAACGCATTCTGGAAAAGCTGGCCCGGATCGCTGGAGAAGAACCCGCAGCCCTGGCAGAGGCCATTTTTGCGGTCGGATCACCGTTGCTCACACTGGAGCCTACGGCCGTTGTCAATACGGACTGCAAAGACTATGAGGAGGAGGGGCGTAAGTTCTCCGTTGCTCAGATTGAGGAACTGAGTTTTGCAAATTTCCATAGCCGCACAGACGCCGTGCTGGAGGCTCTCGAGGCGCATCGCAGCAAAAGCGATCTGGTTTTCAGTGCGCTGATGGTCACCGATATCAATACGCAGAACAGTATCCTGGCAGTGGTGGGAGACGAGGATTTCCTTGAAACGATTGACTATCCCGCAAAAGGGCCGAACCTGTGGCAACTCGACGGCGTCGTTTCCAGGAAAAAACAGTTGCTCCCGTATTTGCTGGAGAAATTGGAACAGGTTCCGATCAGCGCCTGATTTTTTTTAATGATACGCTTACTCAGCACAGACTTCGACGGGACATTGATCCCCGCCAACACGCGAAATCCTTTTTGCGCATCGCTCGCGGCGAAATTTGCGGAATTGCGGCGCGAAGGTGCGGTCTGGGCGATCAATACCGGTCGCAGCCTCGAGCACACCATGGATGGGATCCGGCATCACAGGATCGCTGAGCAGCCCGATTTTGTGCTCACCAGCGAGCGGGATGTTTTTGAGTCGGACGGCGAAGGCGGATGGATGCCGATGGGCGATTGGAACACGGCCTGCGAGCATGCTCACACATCGCTCTTCGAAAAATGCAACCACTTGCTGCACGATCTCGTCGATTGGGTGAAGCTGGAAACCAAGGCTTATGTGGAATTCAATGGCTCGCGCTTGAGCGGATTCATCGCTTCGAACGAACCTGAGCTTGCCCGCATCGTGAGCAAAGTGGACTACCTGCGCGAGCATGAACCGCAACTGCATTATCAGCGGAATTCGATTTATCTGCGGCTCTGCCATGCGGACTATCATAAGGGCGCGGCGTTGGGCGAACTTCAGCGCCTTATCGGCATCAACAGGGAAAACACGTTTGCGGTTGGGGATAATTTAAATGACCTTTCGATGCTGGACGGTACCTATGCTGCCCTCCCGGCGTGCCCTGCAAATTCGGTGGATGAAGTGAAAGCAACTGTCGCCGAAGCTGGCGGTTACGTGGCTAGTGCCAACGATGCACAAGGAGTGCTTGAGGCTCTGGAGTTTTTTCAGGCGAGGTAGAGTCCTCTGCCCTGGACTTAGTTTTCGAGTTCAGCGAAGACTTTCTTTGCCACGGCGAGGGCGTTGTATGCGGCTGGAAAACCGATGTAGATGGTCATTTGCGCAATGATCTCATGAATCTCTTCCGCCTTCAGCAAATCATTCACGAGTGCACCTCGGATATGCCATTCGAGCTGCGGCAGACTCGCCGATGTGATCAAAGACGCGAGCGTGGCGATTTTGCGGGCCCGCTGATCCAACGCATCATTGGTGTACATATCCGCAAAGCCGTGTTCGACCACCATTTGGGTCAGCTCGGGCGCTATCTCCATGGCCCGTTCAAACCCTGCATCCCCGAGATGTAATTTTGCCAGCGGGGCCCCTTGATCGAATTTCTCACTCATAGTTTGAGGCCGAATATGCAGGGAAGTTTTTCATGTTAAAAGACGAAAATTCCTGCACCGCCAATCCAATGATAAATGAGTGCTTTTCCATCGACTTCGTATTATAAAGCCATGAAATGTCTCTTCTCTGCAAAATTGCCCTCAGATTGCTGAAGTATCCCAAGACCATTGCCTTGGTGCTCGCTGCGGTTTGTTGACTGTCCGATCCCGAAGGCCATGGAGATCGATGTGATTGACGAACGATCCACTTTTGCCACGGAGAAGCTGCGCTTCAAAAAGCCGGTCAGCGGAGTCCGCTGCTTCGAGAGCAATGAACTTGATTTCGGCGACGATGGCTACGAGCTGCCTGCGACCAAAGGCCGACTGCTGCTTGAGGCTCCGGACTACTTTGCCTGACCACCCGTCGTCAAAGATCCGGGATTCTCGGGTCCGTGATTTTTCGAGACAGGAGATCGGCTTTGTGTCATTTACACCGCCAGATCACACACACACTCCATGTTCATTCCTTTTCTCCTCGTCGCTTTATCATTGGCGCTGCTGACCCTCGGTGCTGAAGGACTCGTGCGGGGAAGTGCTTCCATCGCCCGCCGGGCCGGACTCACGCCGCTTGTCATTGGCCTTACTGTAGTGGCTTTTGGCACCAGCTCGCCCGAGCTGGTGGTTAGTTTGAAGGCCGGACTTCTCGGACAGGGAGACCTGGCGGTGGGTAATGTCGTCGGCTCCAACATTTTTAATATCGGAATCATTTTGGGACTCACAGCATTGGTCTGCCCGGTCCCTGTTAAACTGCAGATCATTAAATTTGACGCGCCGGTAATGATTGCATGCGCTCTCATTCTTCCATTGCTTTTGAGAGGTGGCGTTTTAGCCCGTGTGGAGGGTGCTCTGCTTTGCCTCGGCCTGATTTCTTATATAGTTTTTAATGTTCTCATGGCACGGAAGGAAACTGCAGCTGCGAGCGCGGATGAATTCTCTGAAGGTGTTCCAGAAAAGTCGAGACACTGGGCATTGGACATGGCCATTCTCGCCGGTGGTCTTGCACTTTTGGTCATCGGTTCAAACCTGCTCGTCAACAACAGCATCCTGCTCGCGCGCCTGATGGGAATGAGCGAAGCAGTGATCGGCTTGACCATTGTAGCCGCCGGCACAAGCATGCCGGAATTAGCCACCTCCGTGGTTGCAGCCTTCCGCAGACAGCCTGATATCGCGATCGGGAACATCATCGGCTCAAATATTTTTAACATCCTGGGCATCCTCGGCATCTCCTCGCTGGTAGTTCCGATTTCTGTGACCAACATCCAACTCACCGATTATCTCGTGATGATCGGGCTTTCGATTTTGCTGCTTCCCGTGCTTTGGAGCGGGCTGAAGGTCCGTCGGCTGGAGGGCGGATTGCTCCTTGCCTGTTATATGGGCTACCTCTACTTGCTCTGGCCTTAGTTTAGACGATGGGAGGGTGAACTCTGTTTACAGCCAGCGTTAGGCTGCTAGGTTGGGTGTTATGAGTTCACCCAACTTTCCTTCTCCGGAGGAAATCCAAAAACGCCTCTCTGAGATCTCGGCAATGATGCAACGCAGCATGCCAAATTCCTCTCCCACTGCTGCACCCTCCACTGAGGAAACGGGCAGCGTGGAGGAATCTCCGGAGCCAGTCGATCCATTCAGCTTTTCCTATTTGCCAAAAGACATCAAAGCGCACCTCGATCGTTTTGTGATTCAGCAGGACGATGCGAAAAAAGCGCTGAGCATCGCTGTCTGCGACCACTACAATCACGTGAAATTTCTGCGCAAACTGCAGCAGGAAGATCCCGCCAAAGCCCGTGAGATCGAGCACGCCAAACAAAACATCGTCCTGCTCGGACCCACCGGCGTTGGTAAAACCTACCTTGTCAAACATGTCGCGGAACTCATCGGGGTGCCTTTTGTGAAAGCAGACGCGACGAAGTTCAGCGAGACCGGCTACGTCGGGGGCGATGTGGATGACGTAGTGCGGGAGCTCGTGCAACGCGCAAACGGCGACGTGGAACTTGCAGAGTTCGGTATCGTTTATATCGACGAGATCGATAAGCTCGCTTCATCCAGCAATGCCGGGGGCCGCGATGTGAGCGGGCGCGGCGTGCAATCCGCCCTCCTTAAATTGATGGAGGAAACAGATGTCCCCGCGCGCAATCCCATGGACATCCAGGCTCAGATGCAGGCGGCATTTGATTTTCAGCGCGGCGGCAAAGCCAAGAAGGATACCATCAACACAGGCAATATTTTATTCATCGTGAGCGGAGCATTCGACGGATTGCGCAAACACATTGAGAAGCGTTTGATGCAAAGCACTATCGGCTTTGGAGCAGAAACCGGACAGACCGCGCATGACCGCAGCGTTTTCCGCAAAGTGATGACCCGGGATTTCATCGACTGTGGTTTCGAACCAGAGTTCATCGGGCGTCTTCCGGTGCGCGTCGTTTGCGATCCGCTGGAAACGGACGACCTCTATCAAATTCTTAAAAAATCCGAAGGCAGTGTAATTTTGCAATATGAGCGTGCCTTCAAAGCATACGGCATCGAGTTATTTTTTGACGATTCTGCTTTGCGTCAAATTGCGGAAAACGCCAGTCAGGAAAACACCGGAGCGCGTGGATTGCTCACGGTGTGTGAACAAGTGCTGCGCAACTTTAAATACGAGTTGCCCGGCTCGACAATCCATTCGCTGCATGTCACTCCAACGCTGGTGGCAAACCCCGCTGAGGCACTGGGAGAAATCCTCGAGGAGGGGAAGCGCATGCAGGCCGACGCGCAAGGGAATGTCATCGTGGAATACATCCACCGGCTCGCCGAGCGCAACGGACTGCAGTTGACCATTAACCCGGATGCGGTTGCAAAAATCGTCGCTCTTGCCAACGACTCCGCCCGCCAGCTCCGCGATGTGTGTGAGGAAATATTCAAGGACCTGCCTTACGGACTTAAGTTGATTCAGAAAAATACGGGAACCAGCAACTTTGTGCTGCCGGTGGAAAGTGTGCCGGACGCAGATAAATGGTTGAGTGAACTGGTGGTAAAATCGTATCAAGGTGCATCTCAGGACACACCCTCTGCCGAATCCACAGACCAGCACCCATGATTAGATACCTTCGAGCCAGCATCGGGATCGCCTTGGCGTCCGCAGTGGTGGCCATCATTTTACTCCAAACCGGCTCGTTCGCAGGCATCGATGAAGCAGTGCGCAACTTTTTGCGTCTGAGCGCCGGTGCCACCACTGCACCCGTCTGGTTGCACTACGGACTGGTCGTGCTCATCGCACTCTGGGTCGCATGGGTCGTGGTCGATGTGCCAAAGTTTGCAGGGAAGCTCGGCATCGCTGCCTTGATCATGCTTCAAGCTCCTCTTCTTGCTTATATCACGAGTCTGTTCGGACTCTTTCTTTCTCCTGTTGCAGGAGTGGTCGCTGGACTGATCGCTGCCGGTGCAGGCTCCCTTTATGCAAGAACCGATGCGGGTCGGCGCAAAGAATTTCTCCAGACAGTGTTTGGTCAACGCCTTTCCGATCACTCCTTCGACACTCTACTCAGGTCTGAGGAACCACTTAACTTCAGCGGCGTCCGCATGCCAGCGACAGTGATAGTCTTTCGCATCGGTAACGAGGATGCACTGGAGGAATCGTTACCCACTGATGCTTATCGCGAGCTCGTAAATGCAGCATTGGAAACTGCTTCGGATTATCTTGTGAGCTGTGGGGCTTTCATTGAGTTGTGCGACGGATGCTCGGTCCGCGCGGTTTTCGGAGTTCCGCTGGCGGATGCTCAACACTCGGAAAAAGCCATCCTGGCAGCGCTCGAGCTTTCAGGGAAAATGGTGGAGTTCAATGATGCTGCCGACAAAAAATGGCATGGCAAGGTGGATTATCAGATCGGCCTGCAGTCCGGCGATGTCACTGCGGGAGCTTTTGGATCATCGCGATTTGCCAGTTACTGCACCTCGGGTGAAGTCGTGGATATCGCGATCCGCCTGGCCGCCGCGAACCAGATCTATGGCACGCGCGTGCTTGTCGGGCCGGATGCATTTCTGAACGCCGAGCACACGGTCGCAATGCGTCCCATCGATTTATTCTCCTCCACCGATCTTGCCGCGAGAGTGGAGATCTACGAACCGCTCGGCGCTGCCGAAGCTCTGGACCCCGTGCGCAAGGAAGTCCAAGACACATTCTGGAAAGCGCTCATCCTTTTTCGCGAAGAACAATATCGTGAAGCAGAAGAGGGTTTCCGCCATATCACAGATCTCACGGTGGTCGACGGTCCCTCGGAATATTATCTCCGGCGAATCCGCGAAATCTGGGCAGGTGGTTCTGCTGAGACCGTTTCGCATCTCACCCCGTTGGGCACTTTGTGAAACGCATAAGTTACCCTGCAGAAGTTGATCTTCTCATTGGTCAACTTAAACGCCTGCCTGGCATTGGCGGGAGAAGTGCCGAGCGAATCGCCCTGTGGCTGATCCAAAGCAAAGACGCGCATCCGGAGCTGCTTAGCGATGCGGTGACCAGTGTGCAGCAATCGATCCACCCCTGCACTTGTTGCGGATTTTTTGCCGCCAGCGATCTTTGCGAGATTTGCTCCGACGAACAACGTGACCAGAGTGTGCTTTGCGTCGTGGAACAACCTACGGACATCCTCCCCATCGAGCGAAGCGGCGCTTACGGCGGGCTATATCACTCGCTGGGCGGACGCATCTCGCCGCTCGACAACGTGGCCCCGGAAGATTTGCGGATCAATGCTCTGCTCACGAGAACCAAAGACTCGGATTTTCTCGAAGTCATCCTTGCACTTAACAGCGATGTGGAAGGCGAGGCTACGGCTAATTATCTGGCGGAACTTCTAAAACCTTCTCAGATAAAAATCTCCCGCATCGCCCAGGGAATGCCCGCTGGTGGTGGTTTGGATCATGCGGATGCTCTCACGCTTAATCGCGCACTCAGCCACCGGAGACACTTGGAATCATGAAGTGGCTGGTATCGGTGCTTGTCGCGCTGGTGATGCTTGTGGGTGTGGTGGGCTTTTTTTCGGGGGCATCAGTGCTTAGCGTGTTGCGTAAACCGGCGGTCGATCGTGCTGAAACCTGGTATGCGGAGCGGGTGGAGTTTGAATCGCGGTTTGAAGGATTTGTTGTGTGGGAGTCCCGTCGCGGGGATCGCTGGCAACTCCGCCGATACGGCGCTGCATGGAATCCACTCAGCTGGCGCTGGGTGAAGGAATCGGACCGTTGGAGGTTGTGGATTTGCAAGCTGGACGGGAGCGCACCACGTCCGCTCACCTCGCAGGACTCGGAGCGGGATCACTTTGCACCGCATATTTCGCCGGATGGAAAATGTGTGGCGTATCTGAGTTATCCTGCCGGGAAGAATGGCTACATGCCTCCAGGAGATGGATGGGCTGCGGAACTACGTTTGCTGCATCTTTCTTCAGGACGCGATGAGATGCTGGTGCCTGCGGCCCGCACCTTCGGCGAACATCGAAGTGCAATGTGGATCGATGTGGCGAGTCTCGCTTACGTGGCCGGGGATGGTGAGACGCGAGTGATGGATCTGAAAAACGGAGAAAGCAGACCTCTGTTAAATTGGAATTCGCGGGCTGCCGGTATGGATTTCGAATACGGATGGCTGCCAAATCCTTCGCTGGAATATGCCACCACCGGTCGTCCCCGCTTCGCGGAAATGAAGGCTGGCAGGACGATGACCCGACCCCGCACGGCAGTGCGCAATGGATGCCAGCCGTATTTTACATCGGATGGTATTTGGGGCTACTTCATGGAGTGGGCAGGTGGCCCACGCATTAGCCGCGTGCACCTTGCCACCCGCACGGTCACTCCGCTCACGAAGGTGAATGACGACCGTCTGCCGGAAACAAAAAATTACACTTACTTTCCAATGGTTTCGCGCAATCAGGCAGTCATGGCATTCGCGGCGTCCAGTGGGGGGCATGATCATTTTCGCGAAGACTATGATATCTTCCTCGTTCCCGTGAATCCTGCCAATCTTCAATGGCAATCGCGGCCGGTGCGTTACACATTTCATCCTCAAACGGACCGGTATCCTGACGTGTTCATAGAGAGCGCAAGCGATGACCGACCGGCCGCCGAAGTCGATCCGGAGATCTTCACCGCCCGCGATGACGCAGGGGTGATCATTCTCGGTGCCACGGTTGCACTGGATCCCGCGTCGCTGCGGGCGAACGCGGAGTTTCCAGTCGAAACAGGCGAAGTTTTCGCACTGCGAAACGGACGTGAACTCCGTGTCACGCTGAACCATTCTGAGGATGCGGACGGGGTGGTGCACTTGAATGTGGACACCCTTGATGGCATTGCTTTGCCAACGCATGAGGTGCGGGTGGGAGCGACGAAATGGCCTGTGAGCGCTGAGGGGCTCGTCTTTCATTTTCGACACAACGACATCGAACCGCAAGACTTCATGGACCGCTCAGGAGCTGCGATGTGGGACAGCAATGGTGCCATGCAATTGCGCGGCGGAGCATTCACCGCCCGCCGCGCTGATGCGGAGCCGCTGCCATCGCGCGCAGGTCCTTTGAGCTTGGAATTTGCAATCCGCGGATATGAATCCAGCACCCCGGCAGCCCGAACGATTTTCACACTGGGCGATGAAGTACGGTTTTATCAGGAGGGCCGCACTGCCATGCTTGAGTTTGAAGGTTCCCCTGCATTTGCTCTCTTCGACGTGGACCCGCGTCTGCCCGAACATATTGTGCTGAGCATCGGCGAAAACTCACTCGAGGTTTTTGTGAATGGCGAGAGCGTGGCAACTTACGACATTCCAAACGGGTTGCTGCAAGGCAAGGGAGCATGGAAGTTTGGCGGCGGCTGGAATGGAAGCGTCGAGCAGGTCGCATTTTATCAACGCTTGCTCACGAACGATGAGATCCGTCTTGCCTCGGCCAGGCTTCGCGAGTCGATGGACCCCCGCAGCACCACTCCAAGAAATGTGGTGCAGGCCCGCCTGGGCGAGCGCTCCCCCACTCCAACTCTTGAGTCCATCTCGCCTTACCGCGATGCGCTTGCCTCATTCGAGGCCGAAGTGATCGAAGTTCTGGAAGGAAATGACCTGCCGGTGGAGAAGCTTTTTCGCTTTATTGCACCGGTCATCCTGGATGGAACGGCTACCGGGTTGGCCACAGCAAAGTCAGGCGATCATGTGGAGCTTCTATTGGAACCCCTGGAAATGAATCAGCAAACAGAGGAAATTTTTGTCGCAGATGACTTGGAAATCGCGACCGATCTCCCCGAGTATTTCACGCTTTATGAGCGTCTGGAGAGCGCGGTGGATTCCGAGTGATCTCCGAGTCCATGGTCGCATTTACCATTTGCGCGAAATTGTTGGCACGAGGCCTCAATGGTCACGGTTTTTACTTCGGGTGAAAATCCCAATCGACGGCTGATGCAGTCCTCGAGTACGTCGATGTGGTCGTCCTCAAATTCGACAATCTTGTGGCAATCCACGCAGATGAGATGGTTGTGGCGTGGCCGCTCGATAAAATTCGGATCGTAGTATTTGTAATCTTTCCCGAAATCCATTTCCCGCAGAAGTCCGCTTTCCACGAGCAACGGGAGCGTGCGGTAAACAGTGGCTCTGGAGACAGCACGGTTGATTTTGCGGGACATCTCGAGAAGCATTTCTGCCGTGAAGTGCTCGGTGGTGGTGAAGGCCGCTTCAATGATCGCATCCCGCTGGGCAGTCTTTCTCAGCCCCTTTTCTTTGAGGAAAACGTTTAGTCGATCTTGGATTTCGGACAACATGCTGGGAGTAAGTTAAATTGGCCCGCAGGGAGTATCAATCCCCGAATTCTTCGCCGGGGGCAACCGCTTCCGGGACGGCTTCGGCAGCTGCTTTCTCAGCCGCAGCGCGTGCATCCTCCTCCCGGATGAAAATTTCACGGAGCAGCGTGCCGATCATGGGGGCAGCATGTGAGCCACCTCCGATGCCACTCTCCGTCGCACCGCCTTCATACAGTGCGGCAAACGCATAACGCGGAGCATCGGCAGGCGCATATCCCACAAACCATGCCGCACGGCGTTCGCGGCTTTTCGGACCCCATTGAGCGGTGCCGGTTTTGCCGGCGACTTTGATGTTCGGCACCCTTGCCCGCGCGGCCGTGCCGAGCGACCCGGTGACCACATCCACCATTCCGGTTTCGATGGCGGTCGCGGTGGATTCGCCAATTGGCAGCGAGTCTTTGGCACGCACATTATAGGCGGTGACGATCTCATCCGTCATCGATTGCACCTGGCTCACAAGTCGGGTTTGATAAAAGATGCCGTCATTCGCGAGCACCCCCATGGCCTGTGCCATCTGAAGTGGCGAGACCAGGATGTCACCCTGGCCGATGGACATGTTCGCAAGGTCACCGTCCATGATCGGCCGGTTGTGAACCTTGCGCATGTAATCATCATCGGGGATGCGCCCAAGCGCTTCGGCACTCAACGGGATGCCGGAGCGCTCGCCCAGTCCAAACCGATGCGACCACTCCACAATCGGAGCCGCGCGGGTTTTGATCCCTACCTGATAAAACCAGGTGTTGCAGGATTGCGTGAGTGCCTGAGCAGCATTGAGTGATCCGGCATGCGTTTTTTTCCAATTGCGAAACACCAAATTACCCACAGACCACGAGGGCGGGCATTCCAGTTGGGTATCGATCCTTACGATGCCACTTTCCACTGCGGCGATGGCCGTGATCATTTTGTAAATCGATCCCGGAGGATATGCAGAACGGTATGCGCGAGGAAGTAATGGCACATTCGGATCATCCTGCAGGGCCTTGAATGTCGATACCGGAATACTTGGGACGAAGTCATTGGGATTGTAACTTGGCCACGATGCCATGGCGAGAATGTCACCTGTGCGAGGATCAATCACCACAATGGCACCACGCTGCGAACTTTTTTGGAGGATCGCCTCCGCGCTGCGCTGCAATTCTTCATCCAGCGTCATGATCACATTGTTCCCGGGCTGCGGAGGGATTGTGAGCCGCTCGGAGCTCTGATTGCCCGCTTCATCAAAGGTAAAGGACATCTGTCCCGGGCTCCCGGCGAGTTGTTGGTTAAACTCCTTCTCAATCCCCTCGCGGCCTTCGAAGTCGGCCCAGAGCAGTTCATTGTCGCGGATGGGACCGCTTGGAGTGCGGCCCCGCCGTCCGACATAGCCAAGAATATGGCCCGCCATCGAGCCATTCGGGTAGAAGCGATAGTACACAGGCCGAAGCAGGATGCCTGCCGGTGGATTTTCTTTCAACTCAGCGACCTCAGCAGGCTGAAGGTCCAGCGAGATCTCAAGCGGCAGCAATCCACGATCCCGATAATGTTTGATCAATTGATCCTGGTTGATTGTAAGCGGCCTGCGGATGCGTGATGTCACTGCGGCGAGACGCTCCCGCGCAAACGAAACAACCTCAGTGTCGGATAAATTGAGCGGAGTGGGAAATGTGAGGCACAAGTCGTAGCCGATCCGAGTCTGCGCAAGTGGACGGCCTGCCCGGTCCGTGATTTGCCCGCGCGGTGCCGGAATGCCCACATTGAAACGACGTGCAGCAGTTTGCGTTTCCCATGTCGGAGTGATGGTAGCCTCAGCAGGGATTTCCTGGGCAGAGGAAGGCCAGGGAATGAACAGACTGATCGTAAGGAAAGTGAGGAGATGTTTCAAAGCGGTGGTGGTGAGAGGGAGTTAGTCGCTGAATTTATTGGGATCGGACTCCGCCCAGACGCCGACTTTTGCATCCCTGCCTTCGGTTTCGTAGTCGGAAAGGAATTGTTTATACTCTGCGGCAGTCATTCCATCATACGTCTCGCGGCCAACTCCCTGGTTGCGGGCGAGTCCATCGCGAAGCAGCACAAGGGCAAGATCTTCGCCGGTACTTAAAGTTACCATGCCGTAAATAGCGTCACCGGGAGCGGACGCAAAAGCAGTGTGAACGATAAAAGGATCGGCAAGGAGTTCCATCACCCGATTCCTGGCCTTTTTGCCAAATGCAATGAGCGTCTCGTGGTCGGCGACACCGAAATGAGTTGCCTGCTCTGAGAGTCGGCGGCGTTGAAGAGCGGAGTCGGCGCTGACCTCCGGGGCATCCACGTAGTAAAGCCTGAGTGTGTGTTCTTCCGCCTGGCCTTCGCGGAGGAGCTCGATGCGTAAGGTGTCGCCCTCGATCACATCGCTCTCGATTAAACGCACCTCATCAAATCGCTCAAGGGGCGGTGTGGTTTGCGCGACAGCGTAAGGCGTCAGGACCAGTGACAGACCCAAGATTGCGCCCCACCCTTTGTTTCTTTGAAAAATCATGCGGCAACTCTAGCCGACTCTCCAGCGGATGCAAGAAGCCGGTGCTCGAAGGTGAAGGCTGTGTCCCGCTACCGGGTGAGTTGGCTGTCAAGCAACGAAACCGTCTGGCGCAACTGTTCCTGCTCCTGGATCTTGGATGTGACGAGCTTGTGCGCGTGCATGACAGTGCCATGGTCGCGACCGCCAAAAGCATCACCGATCTCCGAGAGGCTGGATTTTGTCAGCTCGCGGGCAAGATACATAGCTACCTGACGTGGAAATGCGATGTTTGCAGGGCGGCGTTTGCTGGTCATATCCGCAATACGGATGTCGAAATGCTCAGCCACACGGCGCTGGATCTGGTCGATTGTGACCGCACGGCGCGCCTCCTTCTGCAAAATATCTTTGAGGACATGCTCGACCGCCGCAGGCGAAAGCATGGTATCTCCCAGCGACGATAGTGAAGCTACACGCACCAATGCACCTTCGAGGAGCCGGACATTGCTGCGAATCCTGGTGGCAAGGAAATTCAGCACTTCGGGATCGATCGTCACATTCATCGACTCGGCCTTTTTCTGCAAAATGGCCAACCGCGTCTCGATGTCGGGCACCTGCAGCTCTGCGGTGAGTCCCCAGTCGAAACGCGTCACCAGACGGTCTTCAAGATTGGAGATCTCGCTCGCAGGCCGGTCGCTGGAGAGGACGATTTGTTTATGCCCGTCAAACAAAGCATTAAAAGTATGGAAAAACTCCTCCTGGGAGCGTTCTTTGCCGGCAAGAAACTGGATGTCATCGATGAGGAGCACATCTGCCTTGCGGTAACGGCTGCGGAATTTGCCGAGCGTGGAGTTTTGAATCGCAGAAATAAACTCATTGGTGAACTTTTCGCTCGTGAGGTATAGCACCTTGGCACCTTTTGCCTTGCGTCCGATTTGCTGACCCACCGCATGCATCAAATGCGTTTTACCCAGGCCGGAACCTCCATAAACAAAAAGCGGGTTGTAAGTCCGGCCCGGCGATTTTGCGACAGCAATACTGGCAGCGTGCGCGAACTGGTTGTTCGATCCCACGACAAAATTGTCAAAGGAGTTGCGCGGATTCATTCCGTTGGCTAGCACGACACTGTCATCCACAGGAAGAAATTCTGAATCGTCGGGCTCGGGTG
>JBGTCP010000097.1:0-3626 GCA_041748815.1 Chthoniobacterales bacterium | reverse complement strand
AAGGGAACGCGATTTTTCAGATACCTTTCAGATCTTTCAGATTCCGACGTAAGTCGTTGGTAATCAACAGCGGGTAGAGGGAATCGAACCCTCCTAGCTAGCTTGGAAGGCTAGAGCATTACCACTATGCTATACCCGCGAGGAGAATCTGTAATTCATCACACGCCACATGGATTGCAAGGAAATATTCTTTCGCGTTTGCGCGAAAATATCCAGCAACGGGCGGTGCTGGCGCTAGACGGGATACTGATGCTGGAAGACCGCAGCGGTTGTTTGCGCCTCAGATTTCGGATTTTGAAAATCGATTTGAAAAAGATCGCACAGTTTGCCGAAAACGGAATCGTTGGTGATCAATCCCTGAAATATCTCCTGTCCGGGTCCGGTGACATGAAAGATGATGTGGTCGGAGGTATGTGTGACACCCGTCCATCCGATCCCGAAATGATTGGCGGCGATCTGGCCGAGCAGTCCGGGGAATTTGCGGTATTGATGAGCCCAGGATGGAACTTCGCCATTTTGCAGGACTTCCACGATCGCCTGGTATTCGTTCTCCTTCAACCCAAAGCCCAGTTTTTCTTCGATCCGCGTGCTCAGTGTTTCGAAATCCGGCAGCTGACCTGCTTCGTGCTCCGCCTGCAACTGCTTGTGCAGAACTTCGAAGGAACACTTTGCCTTCGCAACGGCTTTAAACACATTCCCGCTTTCAGAATAGGCAGGCCCGTGGCCGTTGAGTCCGGGATTTGAATTGCCATGGTCCGTCGTCACGATGACGAGTGTTTCGCCGTCGGCCTTTGCAAAATTCAAAGCGACTTCGACGGCATCATCGAAGGCGATCTGATCCCAGATCGTTGCCGGTGCGTCGTTGTAATGTGCCGCATGATCGACCCTCGCGGCTTCCACTTGAAGAAGGAAACCTTTCTGGTTTTGTGAAAGTGCTTCGAGCGCTTTGTCGGTCATCCGTGCGAGGGTGGGGACTTCCGCCTGCATGGTCGCATTTTCTCGTTGATCGATGGTGTAGGGCAGATGCGAGTTGGCAAAAAGGCCGAGTAACTTGCCGCCTCTTGCAGCATTCATTTCTGCCAGATTGCTGCAGATCACGTAATTGTTGTTTGAAAAATCTGCAATCAAATCATGCCTATCCTCGCGTGTATTTTTATCGAAAAAGGGAAGTCCGCCTCCGAGAATGACGTCTACGCGGTTGAGGTATTGAGTGGCGATGCCTGCTTCGTCGTTGCGGCTCTCCGCGCATGCAGCAAAGCCCGCAGGCGTGGCGTGAGTGACGGTCGCGGTGGTGACAAGGCCCAGTGCGCGTCCGCTCTCGTGGATCAGTTCGCCGATGGTTTTCAGCTTGGTTCCGTCGGGCAGCATGTTGAGGACGCCATTGTTGACTCGCGATCCGCTGCCCCAGGCGGATGCCGCTGCAGCGGAATCGGTGACTGTGGAATCCAGGGAATGCGTTTCCATCAAACCGGAAGTGGTTCCAGGCTGTGCGGCGAGGTTGCACCAAACGGTGCCTTTGTTGCGAACGAGCTTGGAGAGTTGTTCGGCCTGATCCAGCACGCCTGTGCTCATCCCGTCGGAGACGAGGAAAATGATATTTTTTGGTTTGGCAGCTGCGGTTGTGGTATTTGCGGCACGGGTGGATCGAGGCCAAAGGGAGAGGCCGCCAAGGGCGCCAGCTCCTGTGAGGAGGAATTTTCTACGTGGAATGGACATGTCAGGATCTGACTACCATTTTTTGACTTGCATGGCTATTTTAGATCAAGTGACATTTTCGTCACAGAGGGAAAGCGGGGTAAGCTTGTGCACATTCCTGTTGGCATCTTATGGCCTCCCGTTGTAGGTGTCGGCATGATGATTTTTAACAACTTTCAAGATGATGCTCAATCGGGTGCCGCCACCCCCGTTCCCACCCGTGCCGAAATTCCAGACTCTGATACCTGGGACCTCTCCCACCTTTTCGCAAACGATGATGAATGGGAGAACACGTTTCAAAAACTCTCCAAGGATTATGTCCAGCTCAGTGAATTCCGGGGCAGGGTCGGGGAAAGTGCGCAGACTCTCTCCGCTGCATTGGAGGCTGAGAAAGCTTCTGACATGCAGGTCGAGCGGTTGTATCATTATGCCAGCTTGCGCACATCTGAAGACGCGTCGAGCAGCGCCAACCTGCAACGTATGGGCAGGATGCAAAATCTGCTCACGCGTATCAATGAGGCATCGTCGTTTCTGCAACCAGAGATCCAGGCGATCCCGGATGCGGATTTTGAGAGTTTCCTGCAGGATGCTTCACTTGCCAAGTGGCATATGTCGTTGGGAAAACTTCGCCGGTATAAGCCGCACACACTGAGTGATCGTGAAGAGCGACTGATGGCCCTTGGTTCATCCGCTCTCTCCGGCCACAGCCAGACATTTGGTCAGCTCACAAATGTGGATATGAAATTTGGCGAGGTGACGGATGCGGATGGCAAGCGTATCACGCTCACGCAAAGTTCTCTGGGCTCACTGCTGCTCAAGCCGCAGCAGGAGGTGCGCGAGCGGGCATTTAGACAGTTTTACGAAGAGATTGTGGATCATCAATTCACACTTGCTTCGTCGCTGGCGCATTCGGTACGGGCGGATGTGTTCAGGGCTAAGGCGCGCAATTATCCTTCGGCTCGTGAGGCGTCGTTGTTTCATGATCGAGTGCCTGTCGAGGTTTACGACAACCTGATTTCAGCGGTGCACTCCAATCTTGAGCCCTTGCAACGGTACTACGAACTGCGCCGCCGGAAGCTGGGGATTAACGAGATCCATCACTACGACACCTATGTACCATTCGTTGGTGATCCGGACAGGACGACGACCTGGGATGAGGCGGTGGATCTGGTCATCGCCTCGCTTCAGCCATTGGGCAGCGAGTACACTTCCACACTTGAGGCAGGATTGCGCGGTCGTTGGTGTGATCGTTATGAGACGAAGGGAAAACGCAGCGGTGCTTTTTCATCCAGTAGTTATGGGAATCCGCCCTATATATTGATGAATTTTAAGGAGGATGTTTTTACCGATGTGTTCACGCTCACGCATGAGGCGGGGCACTCGATGCACACATGGTATTCGCAAAAACATCAGAGGTATCAGGATTATGATTATCCGATTTTCACGGCGGAGGTGGCATCGACTTTTAATGAAGAATTGCTGATGCACCATTTGCTGGCGACGACTGAAGACCCGGGCATGCGGGCGTATTTGATCAGCAGAGAGATCGATGATATTCGCGGGACGCTTTTCCGGCAGACGATGTTTGCGGAGTTTGAAAAAGTGATCCATGAAATCGAGGAGTCTGGTGAGGCGCTCACGCTGGAGGTCTTTCGTGCGGAGTATCGAAAGTTGCTGGACCGCTACTTTGCCGGGAAATTTGTGATCGATCCGCAGCTGGAGAATGAATGCCTCCGCATTCCGCACTTTTACAATGCGTTCTATGTTTATAAATACGCGACCGGTATTTCTGCGGCGATCACGTTGGCTCAGCGTGTGTTAAAGGGTGGTGAGCGGGAGCTTGAGGATTACCTTGGCTTTCTGAAGTCCGGGGGATCGCGTTATCCCATCGATACATTGCAGTCAGCCGGGGTGGACATGAGCTCGCCCGG
>JBGTCP010000096.1:0-1670 GCA_041748815.1 Chthoniobacterales bacterium | reverse complement strand
ATCATCGCGGGATTTACGGATGAACGCGGCACCGCTGAATACAATCGCGGGCTGGGTGAACGCCGGGCGCAAGCAGTACGCGAGGGACTCATTCGTGAAGGCGTGAGCCCCGGGCGGTTGCAAACGGTGAGCTTCGGCGCGGAAATGCCGGCAGATCCGAGTTCCAACGAATCAGCCTGGGCCAGGAACCGCCGGGCTGAGTTCGGCGTAGTGCGCTGATGATCCTCGGAATCGACCTCGGCACCACCAATTCGCTGGTGGGTGTCATGGATTCCGGATTTCCTATCCTCATTGCAGATCGCGATGGCTCACGCCTGACACCCTCGGTCGTGCAAGTGCTGGAGGACGGCACGCTCATTGCAGGCGCCGCGGCCGCCAGACAGGCAGCCATGAATCCGCATCGCACCATCCGGTCGGTGAAACGATGGATGGGCATCCGGCGGGGTGAACAACCGGACGAGGAAGCCACCCTGACATACGAAATTGCAGCGGAGGCTGGCCAGCCTATCCAGTTTCGTTTTGGGGACGTGGTGCTGTCGCCGGAGGAGATTTCCGCCGCGATCCTGCGTAAATTGAAGACCGATGCCGAGCAGGCGATGGGCTGTGAGGCGATCTCTGCGGTTATTACGGTTCCTGCGTATTTTAACAATGCTCAGCGGAACGCCACGAAGCGTGCGGGGGAGCTGGCAGGTCTCAAAGTGGCTCGCATCCTCAACGAACCCACCGCAGCAGCGCTCGCATATGGCCTTGATCGACTGAAGGATCGCTCGCGCATCGCCGTGTATGATTTCGGCGGAGGCACATTTGACCTCAGTATCCTGGAACTGAACGAGGGCGTGCACGAGGTCATGGCAACCCATGGCGACACACGCCTGGGCGGGGATGATATCGATGCGCTTCTCACAAGTTGGTTTTTGGAGCAATGCAGTGTGTCGCAGCCATCCGCCCAGCTAATTAGCAGAATTCGCGATGCTTGCGTGCGCGCAAAACATCAGCTTTCTGACTTGGAAATCGTAAAAATAGAAGTTCCCTTCGCAGATGGAAGTCGCAGCCTAGAAGCCGAGATCAGCCGCAAAGAATTCGAGAAAATCTTATCACCACTAGTAGATATTACGCTTAAAAAGTGCAAATTAGCTCTTAGCGATGCACAACTGACGGTCAGAGACATTGATGCCGTTTTATTGGTAGGTGGATCTACCCGCATCCCATTGGTGCAGAATAGAATCAGTGAGTTTTTTAAACAGAAATCGGATATTTCACAACACCCCGATGAAGCCATTGCATTAGGTGCTACCATCCAGGCAGGCATTCTTTCCGGCGCTGTGCAGTCGATGACCTTGCTCGACGTGACGCCGCTTTCGTTGGGAATTGAAACTTTTGGCGGATTAATGAATGTGCTCATTCCCCGCAACTCCACCATCCCCACGAAAGCCGGGGAGATGTTCACGAATGCCGTGGACGGCCAACGGGCGGTGCAAATTAATATCCTCCAAGGCGAGCGGGAAATGGCCCGGGACAACTGGAAGCTGGGCACGTTTGATCTGGATTTCCAGCCTGTCGCCAAAGGGAAGGCGCGGGTGGGTGTGCAATTTAAAATCGATGCCGATGGTATCCTCGAAGTCCTTGCGCGGGACACCAATACCGGCACAGAAAAAATCGTCCACCTCAAC
>JBGTCP010000095.1:0-3797 GCA_041748815.1 Chthoniobacterales bacterium | reverse complement strand
CTTGGCGCAACGCTACGGCCCGTTCACGTAACTGACGATGTAAGCTTTGAGTAGTCATTCCTATCTTCTATCACGCGAAAATAGAAAAAGCGACTAATTAAATCGAAAATGCTCTAGTGCGCCAGTGCAATACGGCACCGTGCGAGCATTGCTCCTACAGCCTGACGGCGGGATACTCATCGCTGGAAAGTTCCGCATAGGCCATGAGGAAATGACCATTGCACGGCTGCTCGGGGACGGAACACTGGACAACACCTTCCATGCGGATGTCGGGGGCCAAATGATGGCACTTGCGCAGTGCCCGGACGGACGCATCTATGTCGGTGGGTATCTTTTTGCAGCAGGATCGAAACCTTCAGCTATTTACCGTTTGCACCCGAACGGGGCACTTGATCTCACTTACGAGCCGTTATTTATCTCGCTCACACCTCAGGTAACTGCCTTGGTGGTCCAACCAGATGGCAAGCTCATTGCAGGCGGAGCATTCAATAATCGCAGGGGCGGAGATTTAGTGCGCAATCTCATACGTATTAACGAAGATGGGAGACTTGATCCTGACTTCTTTGGCGAGGCGGACATCGATGCCCGGGTGGAAGCACTGCTCCGGCTACCCGATGGGCGGATCGTTGTCGGGGGACGCTTTACTCAATGGGGTGATATTGCGGCTGGAGGATTGATCGTGCTTGAGGCCAACGGCACGCCATCGACGCCGTTCGCTTTCGACGGAGCTGTATTGAGTCTGGCGCTCCTGCCTAATGGAAAAGTGATGGCCGGGGGAACGTTTGGTTCCGTCTCGGGCATCGTAAACCCTCGGCTGGCCCGCATCTTTCCCGAAGGAACTATTGATGAAAGTTTTTCGGTGAGCGCGACGCATCTGCAAGAAATCAGCGCCATCTCCGCTGGTCCCGCTGAGAGCGTCTTTGTAGGCGGGACCCGCAACTTGGCGACTCCGTCGCATCCGCTCAAGTTATGCGCCGGAAATGAGCCCGGCATCGGTCCGCGCTTTCAATGGGCCTTTTCCTCCTACGAAGCAGTCGAGGACATGGCTGAAGTCGAGGTAATCCTGATCCGCGGAGACGGAAGTGACGAGCACACGGAGGTCCGTGTGAGAACGGTCGCAGGCACGGCTGTAGGGACTATTCATTATCAACCTGTGGATGAAACGATCCAAGTGACACCCGGGGAGATGTCGATCCCCATCACCATACCGGTCATTGATATGGGGCGGGTGGGAGGCGTTCGAAGCTTTTATGTGGAAGCTATCTACTCGGCGGACCCGGAAGCCCCGGAGATTGTGGAAACACTCGAGGTCTTCCTGCACCCGTCTGCGCGGAGATCGACCGTTGGCTTTCAGTTTTGGCAGGGAAGCACGATTCGGGAAGACAGCCCGACCAGGTTAATTCGCATCAAGAGGCTTGTGACCGCAGTCGGTGAGCTGACTGTGGATTTGGCGCCCATGCCGGGAACGGCGCTCGGCTCTGAGCATTACGTTGAATTTGATCAGACGGTTCATTTTGCGGATGGCGAAGTTTACAAGGACATCCTTGTGGAAATAATCCCGAACGACAAGGTGGAAGGCGACCTCGCATTCAAGCTGGTGCTCTCAAATGCGGTGGGAGGAACGCTGGACGAGCTTATGGAACAACCACTTGTGATGCAGGACAAAGATGCTCCGGGGCGTCCCGATCTCTCATTCGATCCGCAACCGGGCGCGAACGGTGCCATTCATTCCCTCGCGATTCAGACCGACGGAAAGATCCTGGTGGGCGGTGAGTTCACTTTTTTCGACGGTGAATTGCGAAGGGCACTGGTACGTCTGAACCCGGATGGCTCACGTGATCCGACTTTCAATCCGATGTTGACCTCGTCATCGGGTGCTGCTGTCAACGCGGTCGTCGTTCAACCGGACGGGAAAATCATTATCGGCGGCACATTCACAAGTGTGAACAGCGTCAGTCGGATACGGCTGGCGAGACTGTTGCCCGATGGATCTCTTGATATGGAATTCGTCCCGGGAGGTGTTGCAAACAGCACGGTCCGCGCCATCGTTCTGCAACCCGACGGTCGGATTCTGGTTGGGGGAGATTTCTCGTCGAATAGCGGAAGACGTATCCTCAGGCTCCTGAGTGACGGAGCACTGGACCTTACATTCGATAGCCGGAAGGTCGATTTTCTATCTGGCAGAGTCAGATCGCTACTTTTACAGCCCGACGGAAACGTTATCGCGGGTGGAGATTTCACCGTCGCCAGCGGCGTGCCCCGGCTTCGGATCGCCAGGTTCGACCATCGGGGACGTCTCGATGCAAGCTTTGATCCTGCCGCCGATAATTTGGTGCGGGCGCTTTTGCTTTTGCCGGATGGGCGGATTGTTGCCGCAGGTGATTTTGCGGTGATGGGTGCAACCGCAGCGTCGCGTGTCGCGATCCTGCACGCAAATGGCTCGTTGGATGACAGTTTCACGTCTCCCATCACAGCTTCTTTTATATCGGCTGTGGCGCATCAACCGGATGGCAAGATTGTTGTGAGCGGCCCCTGGATGGACCGTTTGATGCGGGATGGATCACGGGATGCTTCCTTCTACGGGGGTGCGGGAGGCAGCAACAGCATTATCATCCAACCTAACTTCAAACGCATCCTCGCAGCCGGATATTTCACAAGCGTCTATTCCATCCCCCGCAATCGCATCGCTGCATTGAATAATCGCGAAGTCGAAGCCGCAGGCGCATCGGTTTTTGGATTGGGATCTTCTGTGTATTCGGTCGATGAGGGAGCCGGCGTCGTTACCCTCGGCATCTATCGCATCGGCGGTAATAATTCCCATTCGAGTGTCGCGCTCTCCACGGCCGATGGCTCCGCTGAAGGTGGACGGGATTTTCAACCTGAGGACCGGCGTATCGATTTCGCGCCCGGGGACATCATGAAGACCGTTGATGTCCTGGTGCCCGACAATCTCCTAGTCGATGGGACCAGGTCCTTTACAGTTTCGCTTCATTCGCCTTCCGTTGGAAATACCATTGGAGATCGTGACTCCGCGGTCATCAGCATCCATGATGATGAATACCCTCTGGATTATGAGTATTGGCGGGCTTCGAACTATTCGTTATCAGAACTCGCAGATCCTGAGGTCAGCGGACCTAATGCTCTTGCCCGTGGCGGGACTATCCCGAATCTGCTCCTTTACGCACTTGGCCTTCGCTTGGACCAACGGCCGGAACCGAACCTGCCGCAGCTCGCATTTTCCGGAAACGGGGAGGATGTTTTGCTCATATTCCGTCGGGACCCTCGAGCTTCTGATGTGGTGTATCACATCATCGGCTCCAGCGATCTAGTCTATTGGGACAAGGTGTTGGATGCTGAAGTGCTTTCGATCAATCCTCTTGAGGACGGCAACCAGGAGGTAATGACGGTGATCAGGTATGATACGGAGGATGACGGGCGCTTGTTCCTGCGCCTGAAGGTCGAGAGTTCGGATGACTAGTGCGCTACGGCTGGTGTAAGCGTTGGCTGATTACGGCAATCCCCATTTGCGCATGCACCTGATTTGGTGCAGGCTGATGCCATGACTTGGAAAATCACACGCTGGGCAATCGCTGTAAGCGCTGTGTTTTTAGCTTTGCCATCCTTGCATGCTGCCTCCAAGCCGCTTTCTGCTGAGGTCGTGGCGGTTGGATTTGATGGTATGTCCAATACGCCAGTCGTCCTCGTTCAGGAAAAAGAAGGCGGTCAGTTTTTGCCGATCTGGGTCGGCATTTACGAGGCGCGGGCCATTGAAATGGCTTTGCATGATGTGCAATCTC
>JBGTCP010000094.1:0-4615 GCA_041748815.1 Chthoniobacterales bacterium | reverse complement strand
AGTCAGTCATTCTGACCAGTGGGTGATGGTTGCCTTGGGCAAGGTCTCGGGGGTGTGCTGCCGGTTGCGACGACGCGACGCAGCAGCACGGGATCCCCGCTTGCCAAGGAGCTGACAGGCATGATGAAAATCACGCGCCTCTCCAGATCGGACCATCTGCTGAGCGAGATCGCGGAATGTGAGGCGGGTGTCTTTCATTGTTAGACGGGCGGACGTGGTTGGTGGTGGGTGGCTTTTCAGAAACAGACAGAACGGACGAAACGGAGGAGAGGAAGGCAAGGGCCTGCCTTCCCTAGCTGAAAACTGAACACTGAAAACTGAACACTCATCATGCTGCCTCCTGTGCGAGGGTGGTGTCTTCGGCTAGGCGGGCGCTGGTGAGGACGGATTGGACGGTGGAGGGGTGCCACTTGCCACCGCGCTTGCTGGGGATGCTTTGATCGTTCAAGGCCCGGGCCATGGGGCGGGGGCCTACTCCTTTGGCGGATTGCAGGACCATCCATGCCAGGACGCGTTGCTCTACGAGGTTCGGCACCAGGTCATCGGCATGACGAGTGGTCTTGCTGATGCGGTCCATGCTCTTCACAGTATCCCAGCCGTAAGGAATGCCGCCTATGCGTTGGTGATGGGAACGCATGGTATCCAATGCGGAATGCTGACGCTCTTCTCGGCGGCTGTTCTCCCACTCTGCGATGGCTGCAAGCATGGTGAGGAACAACCTGCCATTGGCAGATGCGGTATCGACATCGAGATCGAGGAAGCTGAACTCAATGCCTTCGGCGCGGAGTCCATCGATCACAGCCAAGGCATCGCGGGTATTGCGGAAGGAGCGATCGAGCTTGGTGCAGATGATGCGCTGGATCCCCTGCTCACGACACGCGGCAAGTAACTCTTTTGCCCTGGGACGGGAGTGGAATTGCTTGGCGCCGGATTCGTTGCGGGCGGCGGTGCGAAAGTTCCGTAAAAATGGCGGTTTGAATGTGGTGGGGTAATTTTGTCATTTGGCGGCTATATTCCGGTTAATTTTTGCGTTGGCGTGTGCGGTAGCTTTCGCCTTCGAGGACGATGCTGTTGCAATGGTGGCTGAGCCGGTCAAGGATGGCACTTGCCAGCGCTGCATCGTTGTTGAAGGTCGATGGCCACTGGGCGGGCACTTTGTTGAAGGTCAGGATGATGGAGGCGCGTTCGTAACGGGAGCTGATGACCTGGAAGAGCAGATCGCCTCCTTGCTGGTCGAGCGGGAGGTATCCGAGTTCGTCGAGGATGAGTAAGTCGGGCGAGGTGTATTGGCGCAGCGCTGCTGGCAGTGTGTGCGCACAGAGGGCAGTCTGAAGCCGGTTGACGACATCAATGGAGTTGGCGAAGAGGACGCTCTTTCCAGCCAGGGCGGCGGCGTAGCCAATGGCGGTGGCCAAATGGGTTTTGCCAAGCCCGGGATTACCAAAAAAGAGCAGGTTTTCTTTGCGCTCCAGGAAGCGCAGGCCAAGGAAGCCCTCGATGGTTTCGCGGGGGATCTTTTTGGGCCATTTCCAGTCGAAGGTGTCGAGGGTCTTTATCACAGGAAAACGGGCTGCCCGCACGCGGCGCTCGGCACTTTTGTCGTAACGGGTGCGGGCTTCGATTTCGATCAGACGTGTGAGGTATCGCAGGTGGTCCCAGCCTTCGCTTGCGGCCTGCCGGGAGATTTCCAGAGCGTTGGCGCGGATGCAGGGCAGGCGCAGATAAAGCAGTTGAGCTTCAAGGGCGCGGATGTCGGGTCCGGCATCGAATGGATCGTTTGCAGGATTGGTGTTGATGTCTGTCGCAGAGTTGGTGTTGGCGTGTTTTGGCATGGTCTTTATGAGTTTGGGTTTGGTCATTGGGTTGTGGAGGGATTGATGGAGATGGGAAGCCGTCAGGATGGCGTCCCGGAGGTGGGGATTGGCTCACTTGAGGGTGGAGATGGATTGCCGGGATAGTGGCTTAGATCGGGGCCGGGCAGGCGCAGTTCAAGCAGTGGCCGAGAGGATGCCGTGGGTGCCATGGGCTGGGCGGCGGGGAGTTGGCCGCGCAAATGGCGTTCGAGGAGATTTTGCACGGTGTGCCACGTGTAGATGCAAAAGTCGTGGGACTCGCGCAAGGCGCGGGCGACGGCCGGAGTGCCGTGCAAGTCTGCCAGGCGCAGGATTTGCCGGATGTGGTGCGTGCCGTTGGGGTGGTGCCGGGCGAGGTTGACCAGCCAGATGGCGGCCACCGGATCAAGAGCTTCAAAGGCAAGGCGCTCGGAGTCGGCACGGCTGCGCTGGTGTTGTTGGAGCAGTGCACTTTGGTGCTCGGGATCCATGATGTCCTGATAACGCCCGTAGTGGCGGACATGCGAGGCCATCAGTTTGCTTTGATGGTAAATGCTGATCCGCTCATGGCTGCGATGCAGGATGATTTGCTTCTGCGAGAGTTCCGGTGGCACGCTGTAGCGGTTGGTCTCGCAAACAACGCGGCAACGGTTGGTGACGCGTGCGGTGAGGGTCACACCGGTATCGACGGGATTGAGGTTGAGCGGCAGCATGGCGGCCTGGTCGGCGGCTAGGACATCGCAGGGCCGGGCTTTGAGTTCGCGGTGTTCGCGCTTGTTGGCGATTTCATCCAGCCAGATACGCAGCTGCGCATTGAGGCTCTCCAGAGGCGCATCGGCGGGGAGTTGGCGCAGATCGTGCCCGTTGAAAAAGTTGCCCTTAATGTAGCCGACGGCACTTTCCACGCGGCCTTTTTCATTGGGCCGGCGCGGGGTGCATGCCACTGACTGAGTGGCGAAGTGCCTGCAAAAGTCCATGAAGCGCGGATTGAACACCGGTGCCTGCCCGGGACGGTGCTCGTTGACTGCGGTCTTCATGTTGTCAACGATGATGCTCCGGGGCACACCGCCAAAGTAGGTGAACGCGTGATCCAACCCGGCCAGGACATGCTCAATGCGCTCTTGTAAAAAACACTCGACATAGAGGTAGCGCGAATGACAAAGCACCACGCACAGGAAGCTCACGCGCCGACGGGTGCCGCCGATTTGCACGCTCTCATAAGTGCCCCAGTCGACTTGGGCGGCCTCGCCGGGAGCAAAGTGCAGGGTTTGGTAAGCGCGATGATGACGGGGCCGGATCACACGCAAGTGTTCACCCACGATGCTTCGGCCTCCCGTGTAGCCAAGCTTCTGGAGCTTTTGGTAAATCTGCACTGTGGTGAAGTCGGCCTGGCCAAGCCATTCGGCGATCTGCGTTTTGAAGGCATCGAGCTTGCTGCCACGCGGGAGGGCTTTGCGCTGCTGGTAGGCTTTTTTGCGCAGCCATTTGCGCACCGTCTTTTCATTCATCCCCGTCATCGCGGCGATCTGCGGACTCGAATGCCCATTGGCGGCATGTTGTTTGATCAGGCAGTAGGCGGCGTAATCGATCATGGCCGCACCTCCTGCGAGGGAATGCGCAAAAAGTCCGCCACGCTGTGCACGCAGCCGGTGCGTTGCCGCGAGTCGGCCTTGTGGGGATCGAGGCTCAGGAGCTGATAAAGGGGCCGCTCGTAAAGCACCAATGCGCGTTCGATGAGTTCCGCCCGGGCGCGTGAGAGTTCGGCCTGCTCCATTTTCAAGTGCAGCCCGATGCTGCGATCCGAGTAATAACTCAGCCCCCGCGCATCGCTGACCACCGCCAGGAAGAGATAGAGCCCCTGTGCGGAGCGGCTGCAATGGCGCAAGTGCTCGTCGGTGACAAGTCGCTGGTCAAGCCAGCTGAAGCGGGGCGGCAAGTGGCGGATACGGGCAGGATCGATCGGGTATTTTTCCATAAGGGTAAGGCAGTAAGTCAGTTTGAGTTTGAAGTGGCGAACCAGACGCCGGGACCGTATGCCCCAGCAGTTCGCTGCCCCGACGAGAGCACTGGGAGTAAAGGTTGTGAACTTCGTCTTGTAACATCGCGCCGCTCCAAAGTGCCAGGAGGCCCATAATTACAGGCTCTGCGGGCCGAGCTAAATCTTGTAACACCCCGTCTGCCGGCTCCGGCTTGTTACAAGATTTAGCTTTTAAGGTTGACGAGGGCTTGGGCGGCTGCGGCTCGGGAGGACTTTCCATCGCTTTTTTTCGCCGCCATTGGCGAACCCGCTCCACATTTTCAGGCCCGCTGAAGTAGTCCGGATTGCGCGAGAACCAGTCGTCCTGGCGTTGCTTCTTGGCCGCTTTGCGGCATGGCTCACGCAAGCAAACGACCTGCCGCGCCCCCGCAAACTTGTTGGGCGTGAACAGCTTATGACAAATACAGCAAGGACGTTGCGCGGCGGGCATGCGCACCGATTGAGCAAATCGTCACAGCGGGCAAGATCTTGTTACAGGCCTCGTCCCTGGGGGAATAAAGAATAAGACAACAATGAGCTGAAGCTGTCGTTTTGGAATAAAATGCGCACACCAAATCCACCACGTTCAAACCGCCAGAATCACGCCACTTTCATTTCGCCGCCCGCAGCCCCACATGCCTCGTTGGGTGAAACAGGGAATCGGGCTTCCATTCGCACTCGTCGGGGACATGGTGTTGTCTGGTTCCTGGTGCATGATTCGATTCAAGTTTCCGTGTAACGTGGAAAGGGGTGGGATGCTGCTATC
>JBGTCP010000093.1:0-4617 GCA_041748815.1 Chthoniobacterales bacterium | reverse complement strand
TTCGCTCATGATAAAAACTCATTTTGCGAGCAGGCAAACCTTTCAACCAGTCAAAAAAATCCGCCTTGGTGAGATGCGCCTCAGGCCGTAACCTCCGTGCAATGCAACCAACGCACACCCGACCGGATTGGATCCTCTTTGATGCTGCCGGCACGCTTATCCAATTGAGCGAGCCGGTGGGAGTGACCTATGCAGCAAAGTTTGCGCAATTCGGCATCCGCCTTTCACCCGATGCCCTGGAGAGCGCATTCCGCACGGCATGGAAGCTTACTCCGGCACCACCTGTCACGCCCGGCCCCCGCCCAGATGACGATCGCGGATGGTGGTGCGAGCTGGTTCAGAAGACGCTCGAGCTTGCCGGGGAAAATTTGCCAGCAGGTCAATTTCACGAATGCTTTGACGCCCTGTATGAGCATTTTTCAATGCCCGGTGTGTGGCAACTCATGCCGCACGTCGAGGATGTCCTCTCAGCGCTCCATGGTGGGTTCCGCCTCGCAGTGCTTTCCAACTTCGACAAGCGCCTGCACCGGATTTTGCACGACCTCGGCGTCGACCAGTATTTCGAGCACGTCCTTGTCTCGAGTCAGCTCGGAGCCGACAAGCCCGCGCCCGAGGCCTTTCAGCGCACGCTGGATATTTTAGGATCCCCGCCCGGCCAGGTCCTCCATGTCGGAGACGATCCCGTAGCCGACTGGCAGGGAGCTCGAAATGCAGGTTTGCACGTGTTCGAACTCCGAAGTAGTGTCACGCCGATAACCCAACTTCTGGAGCGAGTACGAAATGACCATATTTGATTGCGTTCTTCTTGCTTTTGGATATAAAATGCCCCTACAACACTCCCCCGCATGAAAGAACTAGAAGTATATGCAGCCGGTATCCGTTCCACGGAAAAAATCCTCGAGCTCGACCACGAACTGGATGCCATCGCTGGACTCCGCTACAAAGTGGACAGCAACCACGACATCGTATACATGGAATTCGATGAACCGAGTTGCACACTGGCCGAGCTCAAGAGCGTCTTCGTGCGCCTTGGACTCGAACCCCGTTTCGTCGGAGCGATCCCTGAAGTGCTTCGCCCGAAATCCAAAACCCAGCCCTTGGACAAATCCAAGACTCAGCCACTCGGTTAAGCTGAATTCCCCCTCCTTTCCCCCCGGAGGTCCGCGCCAATGATCGCCGGGATTGGCGCGAAATTCCTGTCAACGTGCCGGTATTTTGGAGAAATCGGCCTGCTGGTCGCGGATGTTTGCATGTCGCTGGCTACCACGAAGCCGCGCATCCGCCTGTTCCTCAACCAGATCCTGGAGATCGGTGCGCGCTCGCAGTTGGTGGTGATTGTGACTGGTGGTTTCACCGGGGCGGTGTTTGCGGCGCAAACGTTTTATCAATTCAGTAAACTGGGTATGGAATCGGCGGTGGGTCCGGTGGTGGCAGTCTCCATGTGCCGCGAGCTGGGTCCTGTGCTCGCCGGACTCATGGTGGCGGGGCGCGTTGGAGCTGCGATGAGTGCGGAGCTGGGCACCATGAAAGTCTCCGAACAGATCGATGCGCTGCGTTCGATGGGAGTGCATCCGACCGACTACCTGGTGGTCCCGCGTTTCCTTGCGATGATGGTCTCCATGCCATTGCTGGTGGCTGAGTGCATTGGCTTCGGAATTATCGCAGGCTACATTGTGGGGGTCATGATGATGGGAATTCAGGAGGCCTATTACATTTCCAACACATTGTATTTCACAGGCATCATTGACCTTCTGATGGGTATGATCAAAGGGGGAGTGTTTGGTGCGATGATCGTTCTCATCAGCTGCCGTGAAGGACTCAGTGCCAGCAATGGAGCCGTCGGCGTCGGACACGCCACGACAAAAGCAGTGGTGATCTCCTCGCTCTCTTTGCTGATCGCGAATTTCTTCCTCACCCTTTTCCTGAATGCATTCCTATGATCTCCGTACGCGATTTGCATAAATCCTTTGGCTCGCAGAAAATTCTGCGCGGGGTGAATTTGGACATCCAGGATGGAGAAACATTGGCCATCATTGGCACGAGCGGAGGCGGCAAAAGCGTATTGCTGCGCCACATCACAGGCCTCACCCGGCCAACATCCGGCACGGTGCTTCTTGATGACATCGACATCACAAAGCTCTCCGAGCGCAAGCTGGGTCCGGTCCGCAAAAAACTCGGCATACTTTTCCAAAACGGAGCACTCTTTGATTCCATGAACGTCGGTGAGAACGTCGCATTCCCACTGATCGAAAGCGGAGAACGCGACAAAAAACTGATCCAGCAGCGCGTTGAGGAATCTCTTGAAGTCGTCGGACTAAAGGGCCAGGCGGAAAAAATGCCTGTGGATCTCAGCGGCGGCATGCGCAAGCGCGTGGCTCTCGCGCGCGCAATCATCCCGCACCCGGCATACGTGCTCTACGACGAACCCACTGCCGGGCTGGACCCGATCATGGCAGACAGTATCGACAAGCTGATCCGTCGCATGCAGAAGCAATTTGAGGTCACGCAGATCGTCGTCACGCACGACATGAAAAGCGTCGCCACCATGGCCGACCGGGTTGCATTCCTGCTTAAAGGGAAAATTTATTTTTACGGCACCCCCGACGAACTTACATCGAGCGACGACAAAGTGATCCAGCAATTCGTCCAAGGTGTCTCGGACGATGAAGACGTGGATCTGGAATTCTAAACCAAAAAGCTGCGATTTAAAATTGTGTGATCAAGGCACTGCAACAGTTTGAAGGATGCGTGTGGCCAGTGCGTGCCCTGACTCGGTTTGCCGCGTGAGATCGCGTGTCAGGCGGTGAGCCATCACAGGCACTGCGACGGCTTGTAAATCCTCGGGAATCACACTTTTGCGCCCATCCATCATCGCCCAGGCTTTTGCCGCGTGCAGCAATGCCAGAGACGCGCGTGGCGAGAGTCCCGGACGATGAACCCGGCGGCTTTCATCCACCAGATCCTGCAAATAATCGAGCAATGCGTCCGACGCGTGCACTTCATCGACGGCGGTTTGGAAGGCATTCAATTCCTCTGCGGTGACGACTGCTTTCAGATCCTCCAGCATTTCCCGGCGGTTGCGGCCCTGCAACATCCGGCGCTCACCGGCGCGGTCCGGCACGCCGAGTTCGATGCGCATGAGGAAGCGGTCCAGCTGAGATTCCGGCAACGGGAATGTGCCAATTTGTTGTTGCGGGTTCTGCGTGGCGATCACGATGAACGGCGAAGGCAATGGGTGGGTTTTTCCATCCATGGAGACACGTCGTTCCTCCATGGCTTCGAGAAGTGCGCTTTGCGTTTTGGGTGTGGCGCGGTTGACTTCATCGATCAAAACCACTTCGCAAAAGATCGGTCCTGCATGAAAAACAAACACCTGCTTTTCCCGGTCAAAAATCGAGTTGCCCAGAATATCCGCGGGCAACAAGTCGCTCGTGAACTGGATTCGCCGGAACGAAAGCCCCAGCGTCTTGGCCAATGTGTAAGAGAGCGTCGTCTTCCCCACCCCTGGCACATCCTCAATCAACAAGTGCCCTCGTGCCAGAATACAAGCCACTGAGAGCCGCACTGCATGGTCTTTGTCCACGATTATTTCGTTCACTGCGGCAACGAGCCGGTCGATATCGGATTTCACTGGCGCACATTCCGGCGAATGAACAGGAAATGCAACCCCTAGTGACCTTTCCCGAGGACTTATTTCACCAACCCCCGCGCATAAAAACGGGGGAGCAACGCTTGTCGCTGCCGCAGCATGGTTTAGGCGGGCATTCAGTCCTGCAAAATGACCGCCTCCACAAGCAGTCTCCTTACCTCACTCCATTCCCAATCCACCCGCACCCCGACGCCTTCCATTCTCTCCACTTCCCACAGTTTCTCGTCTTCCGCCGCTGCCTCCCAGAACCCCCCGCGCCCATCCTCATCCAACCCGGGCACCAAGATTTTGAGCCTCCGATCGTCCGATTTCAGTAAGTTGAGTTGCTCTGAAGGGACCTCCGCTGGATGGAGAAGAATTTCCGTCTCCGCAAATCGATCTCCCATTTCACCGGCCTGCCGCCCTGCGACCACCACTACTACTTTCTCCATGCGATTCTGCCAGCCATCCAACACATGCACCGCGAGCTTGTCCTCTTCGACCAGCTGACGAATCAGCTTTCCAGAATCTTCACCCATGACTGCCGGGCAGGGCAATATTGCCACTTGCGCTTCCGCTGAAGGCGCGTCTCTGTGCCGGAGCAAGATGCTCTCATCAGCAAATTGCCGCACGATGGGATCGCCTGCTCGTATTTGAATGCCAGCAAAATACAACGCTGCCCCGCACGCCATGGTCAACACAGCAGCCCAGCCCAACCATGGAAGCCAGTTTTCTCGATGCCTTCCGGCCTGTAGCGCCAGTCCGCCCAGCCCAATGACGGCTACTGCAACCGGGGTCCACAGCACCCATTCCTCCCAAGTGGTCGAAAATAACCCCGCCACCACAAATGCCACCAGCACACTCTGCAGCCCTGCCACCCACCAGGTGTGAGCGCCACCATTCTCCATCCGCCGCAACTGCGGACCCGACCAAATCCAAAACAGGATCGCGCAGAATAAAGCGGCCATTGTCCATCCCCATCCGAATTC
>JBGTCP010000092.1:0-6639 GCA_041748815.1 Chthoniobacterales bacterium | reverse complement strand
GGCGCAGTCCACTTTCTGTCCGAATGGCAATGGCCACTGCACTCCGCCCTCCCGTTCCAGCATGTCAAAACCATCAATGCCAGTGATGTCACAGGGTCTGCCGGTACTCAATCGCTGCATGATTCGAAACACCGCTTCCGGCGAGTCCCATTCAGCAAACATTTCACAGCAGCCCCAGGCGTCAGCGATCAATTGAAAGATGCGGAAGTCAGACATTGCCGCGCCGGGAGCCTTAGCCACCTTTTTGATGACACCGATCCGTCGCTCGCTGTTGATGAAGGTGCCTTCCTTCTCGCCCCAACCTGCAGCGGGGAGGACGAGATCAGCGAGTTGCGCCGTCTCTGTGCTGGCATACATGTCCTGCACCACCAGAAAATCCAGCTTCTTTACCACTTCCGCAAACCGCTGAGATCGGGTCCACGAATGCGCGGGATTGGTGGCCACAATCCATAGCGCTTTGATTTGCCCGGCATCAATCGCCTCAATGATCTGATCGTAGGCCAACCCTTGAAAATTCTGAATCCGCGCGACATCGATTCCGAGAATTTCTGCGACCTCGTGCCTATGATCGGCATTCGCGAAATCCAGCCCACCAAACATGGATGCCGTGTTGCTGAACAAGCGTGATCCCATCGCATTGCATTGACCGGTGATGGAATTTGCTCCCGTGCCCGGTCGCCCGATGTTTCCCGTCATCAACGCCAACGCGATAATGGCTTGCGCTGTGCGAGTCGCCTGATGCCCCTGATTCACGCCCATCGTCCACCAAAACGAAACCCGCTTCCCGCGTGCAATGCGAGCTGCCAGATCCTCGATTGCATCGCATCCCAACCCGGTGGCCTCGCTCACGGCAAGCAGTGGAAACTCCGCCACCACGCGCTCAAAATCTGCAAAGCCACGCGTGTGCTGGCCGAGGAAATCCTGATCTACCGCTCCTATCCGAATTAGCAAGTTGGCCAATCCATAGAGCAGAACCAAATCGCTCTTCGGCTTAATCGGATAATGCTCGGTAGCGGCAGCAGCTGTCTCGGTCACGCGCGGGTCGATGACGAGGATATCCGGATTGTGCGGATTCCGCATCACGCGTTGCCACATGATAGGATGCGCAATGCAGGGATTGCTTCCCACAAACACAAGCACATCGGATTCTTCAAAATCCGCATAGGTGAAAGGCGGAGCATCGAATCCGAAGCATTCCTTGTAAGCCGAAGCCGCCGTGGCCATGCATTGCCGCGTGTTGCCATCGCCGTGGTGCATGCCCATTCCGAAGCGGGCGAGCGCACCGAGCAATGCCAGCTCCTCGCTGGGCATCTGGCCCGTGCCAAGCCACGCCGCCGCGCCGCCGCCATGTTCATGAATCACCGATTTCATTTTTCCCACAAACGTTGCCAGCGCATCATCCCATGTGCACGCCACCAGCTCGCCCGAGTCATTCCGCACCAGCGGAGTGGTGGCGCGATCCGGCGCTGCGAGCGGCGTCAGCGCCTCCCAGCCCTTTGGGCAGGCCATGCCGAGATTCACCGGATAATTCGTCGTAGCAGAAAGATTCGCCGCTTTGCCTTCGCGCAAATGCACATCCAGCGAGCAACCCGTGGAGCAAAACCCGCACACCATCGAAGTCGTCTTCTCCGGCAACAATCGCTTCGGCAGCATTCCGAGATTCAGGCCGCCCGGCTGTTGGACCAGCCGGTCCGTGAGCGGCCCCGTTCTTGCATGCAGGAGCTTATCGATCAAAGTTGCCCTGGCATCTTTTTTGCCACCCCCGATTTAAAGAACAAAGCACGCTCACAAATTTCTGCGGCGATTAGCAGACCCATCGCGGGATAAATCCATCCACAGACTGCCGCGACACCGGCCGTTGCAGCGAAGCCGCATCTTGCATAGAACCAATCCTTAAGCGGCCCGCGTAATAATGCAGCTGCTCGATCCACATCCGTCATTTCCGCTGCATCAAGCCGCATAAAGATCATCGACGCTTCCCAGGATATCTTTGCACCGAGTGCCACAAAAAATCCCGCAGGCATCCCGGCAGCCAGCAAAGCGAACAATCCAGCCGTCCACAAAAACCGTCCAAATGAGCGTATCCCCCGCCACACGTCGCGTCCCGTGTCGTGATAAACCCACGCGCTGCACACCACACCGGCCCAGCCAATTGCCACCGCACTCCACAGCAACGGCACTTGAAATGGCTGCGTCAGCGGAATCCACCCCGCCGCCCACGCCGCCATTGCCAACTTGCCCAATCCGCCGAGCACCATCACTTCGCGGCTCAACCACGAGGTGCGCCATCCTAAAAATACCCGCCATGCCTTCAGCGGCTGGCCCAGATGCAGCACGCTCGCCGCCAACCCGGCAACCACAAGCAGCACGCCGGTTTCCAGCATTGCCGGACTCCCCAATCCAGCAGCAGTGAGGCATCCCACACCGGCCTGCGTCAGCACCAGCATCCACACCAGCGGCCAATGCGCATGCTGCACGCGCGGCGCAAAATGATCCGCCGCCTTTGCCGCCTCACTCATCGGCCTGGCCGAGACGTAGCGCGTGGTCGGCACGGTGATTTCCGGTCGCGGGGAATCGGGCAAAAACTCACCCTCCTCCGCGCGTTGCCGCACTTCTTCCACCCGCACGATGCGAATCGTGATCGCCGACGTCGGACAGGCCTGCACACAGGCGGGAGCTTCCCCGACTGCCAGCCGCGACTGGCACATATCGCATTTACGCACAATGCCCATTTCCTTGGAAAACTTCGGCACTTCGTAAGGGCACTTCAGGATGCAATACTGGCAGCCAATGCATTGATCATCCAAGTGGCGGACGATGCCGGTTTCCGGATCTTTCTCATAAGCCAATACCGGGCATCCTTCGAGGCAACCGGGGTCCACGCAGTGATGGCAGGCACTTGTCACAGTTTGCTGACGCCGGTCCCCTGCAAGCAAGCCGACTTCCCGCCACGTTTCTCCATCGTCCAATCCATTCAAACTGTGGCATCCCGCCACGCATGCCTTGCATCCCGTGCATCGATCCAGATCCACCTCAAACGCATATTGCTCGCCCGCACGCGGTTTGCTCAGCGGGATGAGATCGCGATACCGTGCAGCATAATCACCCGCATGCCCGACAGCCGCAAAACGCTCGACGGCGGTGAAGTCCGACTGCTCGCGCAGCATGCGGTCGATCATAGTTTCAGTCATGCATCCTCCGTGAATAGTGCCTGCAGATCTCCCACCTCATGACGGTTTGCGTAGGCCTGAAAACTTTCGCCGCCTTCCCGTAGGTCAAGATACCGCGTGAGCATGCGTCGCAGCACGACCTTCACTTCTTCGAAAATCATCCCTGCAAAAAGTTGCCGCCCGCAGGCCTGACGGCTTCCGAATCCGCCACCCACAAACACATGGTAAGCCTCCGTGCCGTCGCGGGTCTTCGTGCCAAGCAAGCCGATATCGCCCATGTAATGCTGCGCGCACGAATGCGGACAGCCGGTGAAATGAATGTTCACCGGCTGATCCAGCGCCACATGTTTCTCCAAATACCGCGACAGGTCCAGCGCATGCCCTTTCGTATCCGTGGAGGCATATTTGCAATACCGGTTCCCCGTGCAGGCGATGATGCCGCTGGCCACATTCGATTGCCGCCAATCCAGTCCCATGCGCACCAATGCCTTCTTCACCGTCTCGACATAGGCATCCGGAATCCCCGGCAGTACCAGATTCTGCCACACGGTGAGCCGCACTTCACCCGCACCATAGTTCGTTGCCAAGTCGGCCAGTCGCTTCATTTGCTTCGGCGTCACCTGCCCTGCGGGCAATGCCACGCCGACATAATTCGATCCCACCTGCCTCTGTGGAAAAACTCCAATGTGGCTATGCGGCAATTCTTCCGACGGATAATCTATTGCCCCCGCATCCAGCGGCAGCCGCTCCAGTTTGAAGTCCAGCAGCTTCTCCGCGTCATCCACAAACTGCGGGATCGTCCAGCTCTCGAGCAAATGTTTCAGCCGCGCGCGTTTCCGATTGGTGCGGTCGCCATTCGCAATGAATACCCGGATCAGTGCCACCACCACATCCACAATGCTATCCGGCTCAACAAGAATTCCCGCATCACGCGCAAAGGCCTGATGTCCCGTCGCACCGCCAAGCGCCACACGGAATGCCACCCTCTCACCCATGCGCACGGCTTTGATACCGATGTCATTGGTATCTTCAACACTGCCAATCAGCCCGCCGCCATCAAAGGCCACATTGAATTTTCGCGGCAGGTCATAGAACTCACGGTGATTCAAAATGATGTCCGCCAACTCACGCACATACGTTGAGCAATCGATGAGCTCTGCCGGATCAATACCGGCCGTGGGATTGCAGGTGATGTTGCGAATATTATCCGCCCCTGCTCCCCGCGTGTGCAGCCCGATGCGTTGAACCCGGCGCAGGAACTCAACCGTGCCCGCAGGCTCAATCAGTCGAATCTGAAAATTTGCCCGGGTGGTCACCTGCACATATCCGCTGGTCAATTCCTCCGCGACCAATGCGAGTTCATGCAGTTGGTAAGCAGTGAGCTGACCGCCGGGGATACGCAACCTCGCCATAAATGCATCCTTCACCGGACTCAGGTAAAACAAGCCATGCCATTTAAAACGGAAGACCTCCTCCTTCTCCGGCGATTTGCGGGCGCGGGCATTTTCCGCAATGCGGTAATACGAATCGAGCGGATGCTCGCCACGCTTGATGCGTTCTTCCGCAGTGAGCTCTGAGTCATCCTCCTCCGCCACACCGGGCGCTGGCACTACATCGCCGAACGTCACCCCCTTTGCTTCCAGACCCTTAAAAAATCCTTCCAGGTAACTGGCTTGCTCCGGCCCCAGCCGCTCGCCCAATATCGATTGTGGAATCAGTGCGTTCATAAAATTTTAATACACGTCCCGTTGGTAACGTTTCTCTTTCTTCATCCGCGCAACAAACTCTGCTGCTGATTCCATACCGCCTTGATTCGCCACGATTTCGTGCAACGCCGCATCCACATCCTTGGCCATCCGCGATGCGTCTCCGCACACGTAAAAGTGCGCACCCTGTGCTATCCACTGCCAAAGCTCAGCGGCATCCTCGCGCATGCGATCCTGCACATAAACTTTCTCCGCCTGATCGCGCGAGAACGCGGTGCTCAGCCGGGTGAGCACGCCGACCCGCTGAAATTCCGCAAGCTCCTCTTGATACAAAAAGTCTGTGTCCGATTTCTGATCGCCGAAAAACAACCAGTTCTTTCCAGTGGCTCCGGTCGCATGGCGTTCTTCGAGGAAAGCACGGAAAGGCGCAATGCCGGTGCCCGGCCCAACCATAATGACCGGCATATCTGGATTCTCCGGTAACCGGAATCCCGGCGATCTATGCACAAAGACCGGCACCGGTTGATCGCCAGTGACACGCTCAGCTAAAAAGGTCGAGCACGCTCCATTGACCATGCGATCTCCAAGTTGGTAGCGCACGACCCCGACCGTCAAATGCACTTCACCCGGATGCGCTTTCGGGCTCGACGAAATACTATAAAGCCGGGGCTGCAATTTTTTTAGTCCGGCAACGAGAGCCTCCGCCACGGTGCCAGGTTCCGGCAGCGATCCCACGAATGGTTTAAGATCAAACTTCGTGAGGAGTGCATTCACGACAGGCATTTGCTGACCGTCCGGTGCGGCCACTTCCTCCGTGCCGTTCAGCCCTGCGGCATTGAGTACTTCGCGCACCAGGTCCGGGCAGTTTGTGGGCAGCACACCCAGCGCATCGCCAACCTCGTATTCCAGTCCGGAATCGCCCAGCGAGATCTCCACATGGCGCGTGTTCTTCGCCGATCCATCAGCATTGAGGCATCGCACGGATTTTAGTGTGGCTGGAAACGGATTGCTCTTCGACCAAAGGGCTTCCACTCTTTCCTCAAGCGCGTCGGAAGTGGATTCGGCGCCGCCGAATTTCCCGACGAGTCCCTCAAACCAGGCACCAGCCGGCTCGTCGTAGTCCACATCGCACTCAACACGATCCATCACCCGCCGCGCGCCAAGCTCCGCAAGCCGCGCATCAATCAACCGCCCTGCCCCGCAGAACTGCGCGTAATTGCTATCGCCCAGAGCCAGCACCGAATACTCAACCTGCCCCCAATGCGCGGCATCGCCACTCTGGAGAAATGCCCAGAACGCACTTGCATTATCCGGCATTTCCCCGTCGCCATAGGTGCTCGTGATCACCGCGATCCGCTTCTGCGTCGCCACATCAATGCGTGCATAGTCATCAAGCGCAAGGCAATTCGCGGCAAACCCCATGGTTCCCGCTTTCTTCGCAAACCGCTTTGCCAAGCCCTCCGATGAGCCGGTTTGCGAGCCGAAGAGAAAGACCAGCGATCCCAACTCCGGCTTGGCTGCTGCGGGTGCTCCGACGATTTTGCCCGCCAGCAACCCCGCGACGTAGCCGTTCATCCAGGCCCGCTGCTGGCTGGTCAAAGGCGCACTGGCCGGTATGAGTTCGAGGTCGGTGGCCTGCATCAGAAGTCCAATCGAATCTGCGCATAAACAAAATCAGCATCCGACGCAGCACCAGTGTCTCGCAGATAATCCCCGGCAAAAAAGTGACTGTAACCCACCAGCACCGACATCCATTTCGTGCA
>JBGTCP010000091.1:0-2111 GCA_041748815.1 Chthoniobacterales bacterium | reverse complement strand
GGTGGGTTCTTAACGAGCAACGCGTCGACGAAACAGCCAAATTCTTTGACCGCTACGGCGCTTCCATTATCATTATCACACGCTTCATCCCCGGCACCCGCCTACCCACTTATTTCACGGCGGGAGTACTGGGAATCCCGGTCACCACCTTTCTGCTGAACTTCTTCATCGCTTGCGCGATCTGGGTTCCGCTCATGATCTGGCTGGCTTCATTGCTGGGCACCGCAATGTTGGATTGGTTTGAGGCATTCCGCGGCTATGCGATCCCGGTATTATTCGGAATCATCGCAGCAGTGTGGATCGGTCTGCGCATCGGAGGTAAGGCGGTGAAAAAGAAAGTGCATGCGCGCCATGAATAAAGCAGCTCACAGATTCACTCGACACTTCCGCCGGGTGCGGCACAATGTATCAGCACTATGAAAAGTATGACAGGATTTGGCAGTGGACGATGTGCTGTCGACGGGATGCTGGTTACTGTTGAGCTTCAGAGCGTCAACCGTAAACAGGCCGATATTTCCATCAATCTACCAAAAGAGCTTGCCCGCCTCGATCAATCCGCGCGGGATATCATTGCCGAAGTGGTCGTACGCGGACGCATCAACGCCACCATCGAATGCACATTCAGCAAGTCCGGCGGCAACCACCTTGAAACCGACCTCGACCTTGCCCGGCAATACCTCGATGCCTTCGCGATTATCGAAAAGAAACTCAAGATATCTGCGCCACTCGATGCCTCAACGCTCCTGCGCGCTCCCGGGGTTTTCACGATCGCACAAAAAGGACTCGATCCCGAAGCTGCGGGTCCACTGGTGGAAAAAGCCCTCCGTGACGCACTTGCGGCGCTCACCCGCATGCGGGAGCGCGAAGGCAAAAACCTTGCCGCCGATCTCATCAAGCGCGTGAAGTGGATCGGCAGCACCATCAAGGACATCGAAAAAGAACATCCCTCGGTTCTCAAGCGCCATCGCGAAGCGCTGATGCAGCGCATCGAGGCCGCGAATGTCCCTGTCGCCACGGACGACGAACGCCTCGTCAAAGAGCTGGCCTATTTTGCAGACCGCTCCGACATTTCCGAGGAAATCACCCGCTTGCAAAGTCATCTCAAAGAAGTCCTGCCACTTCTGAAAAGCCCGGAGCCTGTGGGGCGCAAGCTGGAGTTTATGGCGCAGGAAATTTCCCGCGAACTCAACACCCTTGGCTCAAAAGCCAACGATGCGGAAATTTCGCAATCCATTGTTGCCTGCAAATCGGAAATGGAGAAAATCCGCGAACAAATCCAAAACATTGAATAACAACATTTCCAGAAGCGGCATCCTGTTTGTCGTCTCAGCCCCTTCCGGTGCCGGGAAAACCACCCTTTGCGACAACCTGCGGCTCACGCCCGACTTCGTGTACTCGGTCTCCTGCACGACCCGCTCGCCGCGCCCCGGTGAGATCGATGGCGAAGATTACTTCTTGCTGGAGCGTGCCACTTTTGAACGCCGCGTTTCGCAAGCGGATTTCCTCGAGCATGCAGAAGTGCACACCAACTTCTACGGCACACCAAAGGACAACGTCCTGAAATATCTCTCGCAAGGCGTCGATGTGCTCATCGACGTGGACACAGCCGGAGCCGACCAGATCCGTGCCACCACCGATCCACTCATTCTGTCCTCCCTCGTCGACGTGTTCATCATGCCGCCGAACCTCGAAGAACTGCGGAAACGCCTCATCAAACGCGGGACGGAATCCGACCAGCAAATCGACATCCGTATCACAAATGCCGCCCGTGAAATGGCATCGTGGCACTCTTACCGCTACACCATCCTCAGCGAATCCATGGAGGAGGATCTGCAAAAATTCCGCGCTATCATGAAAGCCGAGCGCTACCGCAGCACCCGGCTGAATTTCACATTGGAGACACCCTCCACCCAGCCTGCATTGGCATTATGAGCAGCTGCATAATCCTCGGAGTCACCGGCTCCATCGCGGCATACAAAGCTGCCGACCTCACCAGCAAACTGGTGAAACTCGGTCACGAAGTCCACGTCGTGATGACTCCCGGCGCCCAACAATTCATCACCCCGCTCACTCTACAGACCCTGTCGCGCAATCCGGTGACCACCGATGTC
>JBGTCP010000090.1:0-1546 GCA_041748815.1 Chthoniobacterales bacterium | reverse complement strand
CGCCGTAATCAAGGCCGAAATCGAAGCCGCAGGCCTGCAGCTCCATGCCATCGAAAATTTCGATCCCGCTCATTGGTATGACATTCTGCTCGACGGCCCGCGCCGCGATGAGCAGATGGCCAATGTCCAAAGCATGATTCGCGCGGCCGGTGCCGTTGGCATTCCGGTGATCGGCTATAATTTTTCCCTCGCGGGAGTTTACGGTCGCGTCGAAGGGGCTTACGCCCGGGGTGGAGCCATGAGCGTCGGTATGGAGGGCGTTGTGGATACTGCGCCGATGCCCGACGGCATCGTTTGGAATATGCGTCTGCCGGATGATCGCGCTGCCGGCACCAGTGAACGCGCACGTTGTTCGAGCGAGACTCTTTGGCAACGCTTCGCCTGGTTCCTTGAGCACGCCCTGCCCGTAGCCGAAGAAGCGGGCGTGCGCCTGGCGCTGCATCCCGATGATCCACCTGTCGAGCGACTGCGCGACACCCCCCGCCTGGTCATCACCCCCGACCTTTACCAGCGTGCCCTCGACTTGAATCCAAACCCTGCAAATGCACTGGAATTTTGTCTCGGCACCATCGCCGAAATGCCCACTGGCGACGTGCATGAGGCCACCGCCCGTTACGCCGCTCAGGGCCGGATCGCTTACGTGCACTTCCGCAATATCACCGGCAAAGCTCCGTATTACCAGGAACAGTTTGTAGACGAAGGTGACATCAACATGCGCCGCATTGTGAGCACTCTGCGTGAGGCCGATTTTGACGGCGTGTTCATCCCGGATCATACTCCGCAGATGAGTTGCGCCGCCCCTTGGCACGCTGGAATGGCCCACGCCCTTGGCTACATGAAGGCTTTGCTCGATTCCTGAATATCAGCAGCAGCCCATACCCGCTGCTTCCGCACGCCGTCCTCATCCCATTCTGCTACGAATTTTTCCTGAGCTTCAGTGCCGACAGGCGAGGCCTCCAAATTAACGAGCAAACCGCCTTCGCGACGTGCCGAAACCCTCCATCCAGCGCGCGTCACCAAGCCTCGAAACTCCACCGTCTCCCACTCTTGCGGGGCACCTGGAAAAAGGGACCACACACCAGGCTTGGTCTCAGCAACTAACATGTGATGGATCGCCGTGGCAAAACCTCCCGCAGCCGTCACAAAATTCGCTGCCCGGACCGCACGTCGGTTCTCCCACTCATCATAAGCATGCCAGGGCTTGTAAAAGGAATCTGCTGAGCGCAATAATTTCGCTGCCGAAGTCGGTCCCTCACTGCGTCCAAGCTGACTCGCGACCACCGAAGCTTGATGCGGAAGCCAGGCAAATAAATAAACAATCCGCGCCAGTTCCTTATCAAAAGTCCGGGCCAATGTCTCGTCCGCCTCCAGCACATGCAGCGGAAAGTTTCCCAAAGTCACCGAAGGACAACGTAGATATGCTGGTTCGGCATCAACGTCCGCCGCGAATTGAAAAGTCCCATCCCCGCCCACCGGTAGATTTATTTCATCCAAGATTCTTTGCGCCAAAAGATCCAATTCATCATCCCCGCCTCCAGCTGCCAAC
>JBGTCP010000089.1:0-5122 GCA_041748815.1 Chthoniobacterales bacterium | reverse complement strand
CAAACGGGCCAATATGCGACCACGACCGGCGTGTTTACGAACGGCATCAGGCTTCCTTCGGATCGTCCGACCCTCGCAACCTGTTTCGGTGACGCGGGCTACCGAACCGGCTACATTGGAAAATGGCATTTGGCCGGTCATGATAATCCAGAAGGGCCAGTGCCTGCGGAACGACGGGGCGGATACAGGGACTGGTATGCTGCGGAGGTGCTGGAGATGACATCGGATCCCTTCCACACGTCGCTCTGGGATGCGGATGGCAAAGAAATGAAACTTCCCGGCTACCGGGTGGATGCCGAGACCGACCTGGCCATCCGGTATTGCACGGAACGTGCAGGGGAAGAAATTCCGTTTTTCCTTTTTCTATCCTATCTCGAGCCGCACCATCAGAACAGTACGGACAACTATCCCGCCCCTCCCGGGTATGAGGAGCGCTTTGCCGGTCGCTGGACGCCGCCTGATCTTGCCGCTCTGGGCGGAACATCCTCGCGACACCTTCCCGGATATTGGGGGATGGTGCGACGGTTGGACGAAGCGCTGGGAAGACTCATGGACGCGCTCGAATCGCTCGGGATCGCCGACGAAACGATCATTCTCTTTACATCCGATCATGGAAATCATTTCCGCACGCGGAAACCCGAGTACAAGCGCTCCTGCCACGACGCCTCCATCCGCGTTCCATCGGCTTTCTGGGGGCCGGGCTTCCAAGGCGGCGGTCAAGTTGCCGAGCTGATAAGTCTGGTGGATCTGCCCCCCACCCTGCTCGATGCAGCAGGCATACCGGTGCCCGACACGATGGAGGGTCGCTCCATCCTGCCGCTGATCCGCCGCACGGAGGAAGATTGGCCAGACGATGTTTTTGTCCAAATCAGCGGGGAGGGACTGGAGCGTGCCATCCGCACACGCCGCTGGAAATACGGGGTAATCGCACCCGGGCTGAGCGGTGTCGAACAGGCTGGGGCCGACGAGTATGTGGAGACCGAACTCTACGACCTGAAGCAGGATCCCTGGGAGTTGGACAATTTGATCACGAGCCTTGCTCACGCCCCTGTGCGGGAAAAAATGCGTGAGCGGATGATGAAACGGATTGCAGATATCGAAGGTTCCACGCCGGAAATCATTTTGGCCGAAGCCGTTAGGCTGGGGCAAAGAACCATGCTGGCGGGAGAAGAAAACGATTAGTTGGCCATCAAGACACGGCTTTCTCCCGGCAGACATTTCCATAATTGATCGTTTACATCGCAACATTTCTTGAGATCAAAAACTTACATGTGACAGCGAGGGCATTTTCTGCGATGCTCCGGCAATGAAATTGGATCTCGAGTTTCCGCAACCGATCACTCCCCCGAAACCGGAGGCCCCGGGGAAAGCAGCGGTGCCCCACCCATCGGAGTTTGGTGACTCCACATTTTTCCTTTCCCCGGTCGGCTGTGATGATCACAGCGGGACGGCGGGGAAGTTGCGTGCGGGCTCATTGGAAGGCCCGTGGAGGACACCTGCGGGTGCTGTTGAAAACGTCCGCCGACTTCGCCGCGAGCAGGGTTTGCGCGCCCCGGTGCAGTTGATATTCGGGGCCGGAACCTACTCGATGAGAGAGACGTTGCAATTGGGCAGTGAGGATTCATATCTCACATTCGCAGCAGCACCCGGCGCGAAGGTTTTCCTCGACGGGGGTCAGCCGTTGACAAGCTTCCAGGAGACGGTCCACGGCGGACAAAGAGCCTGGGTCCTCGAAATCGAGGAGGTACGTTCCCAGGATTGGTTTTTCCGACAGTTGTGGGTCGACGGGGTGAGGAGACCCCGCGCCCGTCTTCCAAAATTTCAGCCTGACAGAGACGGTGCCACAAAAACTTTTCAAATCGAAAAAATCCGGCTGCTGGAAAACAAGGGATTGTTTAAAGGGGATTCCACATTTCTGCCGAAAGCGGGTGATTTTAAATCCTGGAAAAGTCTTCCCGATGCCGAGGCGGTGGTACTCCACTACTGGGCGGAGGACCGGCTCCCCGGCCCTCATCTCAACCCCGACACAGGCTGGCTGCACTTCGGGCGGAGAAGTGTCTTTAACCTTTTCGGTTCGTATCACGGCGGCCTGGCCAATTATTATTGGGATAATCTAGCCGAAGCGCTCACAGATCCCGGGGAATGGTATCTGGATCGATCCAGCGGGCGGCTTATTTACCTACCCCTGCCCGACGAAAATCTGGAGGATACCCGGGTCGTCGCACCACGTCTCACTCGACTGATCGAAGTCTCCGGGGAAAGCTTTGATCGCTCCGACGCGCAGCAGGACCCGCTTTCATTCTCACCAGCAGAAGAGATCGAATTCCACGGACTGACTTTTCAACATGCGGACTGGTTCCAGCCGCAGGGATTTCTGCTTCGGCACAACCGTCTGCCCGAGCCGGTTCTGCCTCTCGCGGGATCGCCGCAAGGTGCCATCCATGTCCCGGCCGTTATACATTTCGATTTTGCCAGACGATGCCGCGTCCTCGACTGCACTATCCAGCATGTGGGCTTTTATGGCCTGGAGATCGGTGCGGGCTGTGAAGGGATAGAAGTGAGCGGCTGCAAGTTCCAGGACCTCGGTGCGGGCGGCATTAAAATCCACGGAAGCGACTTGGACGGTGCTCCTCTGGGACGAACACGCAAAGTTCGGATCACCGACAATTTAATCACCCGGATCGGGCGGGTTTTTCATCAGGGCGTTGGAATCCTTGTCGGGCATGCTTACGACTGTATCATTGCACACAACCACATTCACGACACGCTGTACACCGGTATCTCGGTGGGATGGGTCTGGGGATACCGTCGGCACATCACCCGCAACATTTTAATCGAGAACAACCGCCTCCATGACATCGGGCAGGGTGTGCTGAGCGACATGGGAGCGATCTATCTGCTGGGTGTCCAGCCGGGAACCATCGTGCGCGGAAACTGGATACACAACGTCTATTCCCGTCATTACGGCGGCTGGGGCCTTTATTTCGACGAGGGGGCCTCACACATCATCGCGGAGCACAATCTGGTGCACAACGTGGGTGACACCCCAATCCATATCCACTACGGACGGGAGAATGTCATTCGCAATAACATCCTCGCAGAGTCTGACAAAGCGATCATCAGCATCGGCCGCGTCGAGTCCCATCCGGCTGCGACTTTTTTGCGGAATCTATTTGTGGGCCCTGCTCCCCTGTTGATCACCGGGGGCTACAACGGCGACATCCGCCAACAATCAATGGTGTCCGACCTGAATCTCCTTTGCTTCCCCGATGGAGTCCCGCCAGTCGATCTGGCAAACGCCCGGGACGAAGAAACCCCGCTTCTTTCATTCAGCCAGTGGCAGACCCTCGGTTTCGACACCCATTCAATTGTGATGCCCGACCCCGGATTCACGGACCCGGGAAACCACAACTACCGATTGCGCTCGAATGCACCGGCCCTCGCCTACGGATTCGATCAACGCGACTGGCTCATGTCCACAGGAGTGCGCAAGAAGAGCGATCGCTGAATACGCTCACTGCATCGCCCGAAAAAAGTTTACCAAAGTAAATTGTTATTGGCAGGTCTCACGAGACGCGGCATGATCTGACAATGACAGAAAAGAAGAGTTTCTCCGGAAGGCCCATCACTCAGGCTGACATCGCGCGGGAGCTCGGCATCAGCCGTATCGCTGTGTCCTACGCCCTGCGCCGCTCAAAGAATGTGAGTGTCCGCACCCATGAAAGCGTGTTGCAAACAGCAGCCCAACTCGGCTACCGGGTCAATGCTGGTGCCCGTGCCATGCGCACGGGCTCCTCGCTGAATCTAGGACTCATCAAGAGCTCCGGCTGGTCCACCAGCGTTCTGCCCCAAGCTCTGCTCTCGGCGATTCTCAGAGAAGTGAACCAGCGCAACCGCCACCTTGTGATTGCTCAGCTGGGAGACGAACAGCTCATTAACCCTGCGAAGCTCCCGGTCACCATCCGTGAACATGTGATTGATGGTGCACTCGTCTACTATACGCATGGTGCTCCGCAATCCGTCACTGCCGTCTTCGCCCGCGTGGGGCTTCCGGTGGTGTGGCTCAACGTGCGGCGACCTTCCGGCTGTGTCTATTACGACGAGATTGCGGCAGGGAAACAAGTCGCCGAGAGGCTGCTCGCCGCAGGCTGCCGCTCCTTCGTTTGGATGAGCAGTTTCCACAATGACAAGGATCCGAATGAGGTCCACTATTCCCAGACTGATCGAGAACAAGGTTACCGGGAAAGTTTAAAGGCAGCGGGATTCGATGTCACGAGACTCGCAGAACCGAAGCCAGGCACCGCTTGCGAACTGCCCGCTAAAATTTCACGCAGTAAGCAGCCAACAGGCATTTTTGCCTATTCATTGTCTGGTCTGATCTCGGCTGGCTTGACGACACTTGCTGCCGGGCTCACACCAGGCAAGGACGTCCACCTGGCTACCGTCGCAGGGGACCTTGTGAGTTTCGGTCCTTACCCCGTGGAAACCGTGTGCCTCGACTACGACGGACTGGCAGCCGCCAGTCTTGTGATGCTGGAGAAGCAGATGGACTCTCCAAAAAAGAAAATCAGATCGGTCGCCGTGGCACCTCTGCCAATCGGCCAGTTGCCAGGCCATCTGGAAGCCGATGAAAGTCAATCCGCTACTAAAGCAAGCTTGACCTGAGAAGCTCAGGGAGATTCCCGGTTTGACGTGAGTAGGTGCGGCCATGTTGGCGGACAAGATCCTCGAGTGGCATGGCATTGATTTGCAGAAGCTTGGCACCCTGGGGACTTAGCACGGTGATCCGGGCTTCAGCGGCGAGTAACCCACCCCGCACCTCTACCGGGGGAGTGCCTGCCGTGCCCGATTGCACAAGCGTCTCGCCAGTCCGTATACTGATAGTGTCATCCTGTCGGGTCCATTCCTTGGTGTCGGCACGCAGGAATCGCACTTCGAATCCCACAACATTTCCAACGAGAAAATGCGTTACCTCAGTGGGTTGAGGGGGCGCGGGCGTAACGTCGCTGCTCTCCCAGAAATCAGCTTTCAGGTTGTCCACCCCTGTCGCATGCTCAAAGGTTTGGGCAGCATTTGCAACAGCCCGGTAGAGGGCGTGGGTGACTTCCGGGGTGAGACTGCC
>JBGTCP010000088.1:0-2914 GCA_041748815.1 Chthoniobacterales bacterium | reverse complement strand
GCCGGATGCCGGTAACCCGCCGATCCGCCTTCCGATGCATCCCCACACTAATCGTCTGGCACTTTGCACCCGCTGCGAGCTTGGCACATAGCTCATCATCAGCGGCATAAATCAACACGCCATCCGGAGGGAGCAATTGAATCAAATCCCGGAACAGGGAAAGGTAGGTCTCCAGAGTGGGATAAACTTCTGGATGATCGTGCTGCAGACTCGTTAGCACCACGACCCGAGGATGGTAATATAGAAATTTTGGATTCCGGTTGCAGAAGCCTGAGAGGTACTCATCGCCTTCAAGTACACACCATTTGTTGCGCGTAAGCCGTGCCAGCGAGGGCAGGTTTTTGCTGGCGCCGCCCAGGAAATAGTCAGGATTTTTCCCGAGCTGCTGCAATGCGAAGATGGTAAGAGCGGTGGTGGTGCTTTTACCATTGGTCCCTGCGATGATGATATTTTTTTTGCGAATCAGGAACTCTTTGCCCATGAACTCAGCGAATGAGCTGAACGGAATTTGCCGCTTCAGAGTTTCTTCCACTTCCGGATTTGCACGTGTGCAGACACTGCCAATCACTACATGATCGATGTGTCCTTTTAGATGCTTGCGATCAAATCCTTCAAACACCCTCACACCCCCGGCCCGCACTATATCGCCCATCGGCGGAAAAACGGCCCGATCCGAACCCGTTGCCTGATCACCACGTTTTGCAAGCGCGACTGCCAGAGCGCCCATGCCCCTGCCGCAAACTCCAATAAAATGAATCCGGCGAGGTCTCGATTGTTGCATACAAAAAAGGGTGCCCTGCTATTGCAAGGCACCCTTGGAAATTTTTTAGATTTATTAAGCTGTTGTCAACTTAGGCATCTAAAGGGTTAAGGTTAAAGGCCGATAATGACGGGACCATCAAGAGGTGGGACCGTGGATGAGATGATGTTGTTTTGCATAGATTTTTATTATCCGCAATATTTCTCTTCATGCAAGTGAACATTCCAAAAAAAAGGCTCTCCAAAATCTGGAGAGCCCTTGGTGGTTCGACCACGACAACTTGGCCGCTGTCGAAGTTATAGGGTTTAGCCTGGAATTGGATCCGGAGGAACCGTTGATACGATAATTTGTGTAATCATGAGGTCATTTCTCTATCTCGACGTGATCAAGGAGGCAAGACAAATTCCGCCGGTTTCAGGATGCTTTCTGAACTCGCAAGAGCGTTGCGAGTAATGCCATGCCCAATGGGATGAGCCAGATGCCGGCCACGATTCCGTAGCTGTCTGTGAGGATTCCGACCAGCCATGCTGCAGCTGCGAAGCCTGGGATGCCTGCGCACGACAGCAGGATGAACAAGGAAGTGGCGTCAACATCCATGCTCTCCGCTGCCACTGATTGAAGCGTAGGCCAGAATGGAGCCATGGCGCAGCCTGCCAGAAATAATAGTCCGTAACACAGCAATGCCCCGGGCGCAAAGGGGATCAAAATGCAGGGAACAATGCCCATGAATGCCGACCAGAATAGGCTCCTGATGAGGTGATGTTGTGGGACGAGTGTTCCCCACGACAGCCGTCCAAGAATCATTCCGCCGGAGAAAGCTGCTATTGCAAAGCCTCCGGCGCGGGGGCCGGTTTCGAATTGGAGCTGCACAAACGAAGCACTCCAGAATGTGAGCCCGCCTTCCACAAATCCGGCCAGAAACATCATCACGACAAAGCTGCCGAACGCCGGATGTTTCACGATGGTGCGTTTTGCCTGGAGGACTGCAGCAGATTTCACCCTCGCGGTTTTGTCCTCTTCGCGCATGCACCAGAGAGCCAGTCCGCTCAGGATGCTGAGTGCGGCGAAGCCCATGGCAATCGGGCGCCATGATAATTCCCGATGCAGGAGATCTCCCGTGATCAAGGTGCTGAGGAGGACGCCGACCGACCAGAAGGCGTTCACAAAATTGAGGTAGCGTCCGGAGCCCTCAGGGTGTTGATCCTGGACGACCGGGTTCACCAATGCTTCGACAATGCCCGCGCCCAAACCCATCAAAAATGCGGAGAACATGAGCGGGGTGAGTGACGGGGCCACGCTGAAGAGCAGCATTCCAACGCCGATGCTGACTAGGCCGGCCGCAAGGCTGGAGACTTTGCCCAGCCGGGCAGCGATGAAGCCGCTGGCGACCAGGCTGAGCACCAGCGCGGAGGTGCGCACCACTTCGAGTGTGCCACCCATGGCAAAGCCGGTTTGAAACTCCTCAATCAAAACGACCAGGCAAACGGGCAGAAATACCGCGCTCCCGGCGTAGGACAGAAAGGCCAACGAGCAAGCAAAATCCAGCTTACGAAAGGAAAGCTTTCCGCTCACGCAGTCCCGGTGGTTTCGGGCTCGCTAGCCGGAGGCTCAAACACAGGGAGCGGCATCACGAGGTGCGATGGTAGCGGACGCACCCGCTCGATGATCTGCGTATTGAGGCGCGGGGCGGTCGCGATTGCACTGAAGATCATTTCCAATTTTGCATCCAGATTGTCGACGTAATGCAGCGCTGCTGCTTCAGGGGTTTTTGGCCAGACCGGGGATCCAAATTCCATGGTGCCGTGATGTGCTCCAATGAGGTGCAGTAAATGCAGCCGCACATCATCGGAGGAAGGGGAAAGCGTTTTCCAGCTTTCGGCTTCAGGACTTGCAAGGATCTCGTGGAAGAGGTGATTTACCAGCTCGGTGCCGACGAGGATATGGCCCATGAGCTCGCCGGTTTTGCTGTAGGGCATTTGGAATCCGTCTTCTTCATGGCAGTTCTCCCACATCTTTCCGCAATCATGAAACAGCACTCCGGTGATGAGAAGATCCCGGTTAAGTGCGGGATAGACATCGGCAATGGCATCCGCCGAGCGCATCATTTGAGCAACATGCTCGACCAGACCGCCACGGCGGGCGTGGTGGTAAGCG
>JBGTCP010000087.1:0-3314 GCA_041748815.1 Chthoniobacterales bacterium | reverse complement strand
GCAAGTATCAGGGGAAATAAAAACCCCTCGACACAGGCGCGGTCAAACGCCAATGGTGTGAGTATTATGTTTGAAGGAACCCATACCGCTCTCATCACGCCGTTTCGCGACGGCGCCGTGGATGAAGCTGCTTTTGAAGCGCTCATCGCTGTGCAAATTGAGGAGGGAATCAATGGCATTGTGCCAGTTGGCACGACCGGAGAATCGCCCACTCTGGACCATACTGAGCATCTGCGAGTCATTGAACTGGCCGTGAAATCCGCCGGGGGAAAATGCAAAGTCATCGCGGGGACTGGCTCCAATTCCACCGCCGAAGCCATCACTTATACTCAAAAAGCCGAGGCTTTGGGTGCGGATGCGGCTTTGTTGGTTGCGCCCTACTACAACCGGCCGACGCAGGATGGGTTGTTTCACCATTATTCGGCCATCGCGCAGGCCACCCGGTTGCCGATCATGCTTTACAGCATCCCTGGTAGATGTGGTGTGGCCATTGAAGTGCCAACCGTCGCCCGCCTCGCTGCGTCTTGCCCGAATATCGTCGCCATCAAAGAAGCAGGCGGCGATGTGGACCGCGTGAGCCAATTGCGCCAGGCTTTGCCGGATTCGTTTGAAATCCTGTGCGGCGATGATGGATTGACGCTTCCCTTTCTTTCCGTCGGCGCCATCGGAGTAGTGAGCGTTGCATCCAATATCATCCCGCGCGAAGTGGTGCATCTTGTGAAAGCATGGCAGGCAGGCAAGCCCGACGTGGCTCTCAAGCTTCACGAAAAATGGCTGCCGTTTTTTAAAGCACTCTTCGTCGAAGCCAATCCCGTGCCGGTCAAAGCCGCATTGGCTCTGCAAGGACGCTGCACTCCAGATGTCCGACTGCCATTGTGCAATTTGAGCACTGAAAATCAGGCATTCCTTCGCAGCAAAATGGAGGAACTCTCCCTCCTATGAGTCTGACACGGATTTTGATCAATGGCGCGCTTGGACGTATGGGACAAGCCGTTGCGTCCTGCTGCGACGCGGATGCGGAGGTGATCATAGCGGGGAAAATTGACGCGGGCGATGATCTCGCTGCCGCACTTGCAAGCGCGGATGTGGTGATTGATTTTTCAGCCCATAGCGTGACGCATCAGGTTGCAAAGCTGTGTGCGGAGCACCAACGCGCGCTTGTTATTGGCACGACCGGACAGACGGACGAGCAAATTGCCATCATCCATTCCAGTGCGGAAAAAATCCCGTTGGTATTTGCTCCGAATTTCAGCGTGGGAGTGAACACACTTTTCTGGCTCACGCGCAAGGCGGCCGAGATTCTGGGTGATGATTACGACCTGGAAGTCGTGGAGATGCATCACCGTCACAAAAAAGATTCGCCCAGTGGCACTGCAAAGAGGCTGGGAGAGATCCTTGCTGAGGTGTCGGGGCTGGATTATGCGAACGACACGCGGCATGGCCGCGAAGGCATCGTGGGTGCGCGCACCCATCGCGAGATCGGCATGCATGCCGTGCGAGGCGGTGATGTGGTGGGAGATCATACCGTGATTTTCGCGGGCGAAGGCGAGCGCGTTGAGCTACGCCATCTCGCGTCCAGCCGGAATACTTTCGCCATGGGCTCTATCCGTGCCGCCAAATGGGTCGTGGGCAAAAACAACGGTCTCTTCGATATGCAGGACGTGCTCGGCCTCGGGGCCTGACGACTTCACAACTCATGCGCGCAGGCATCGCTCTAGGTACCAATCAGGGAGACCGTCTGCAGAATCTTAAAGCAGCATTGGCAAGTTTGCGGTCAATGCACACAACGGGCGAGTCGTTTTTAGTCTCCCGCGTGTATGAAACGGAGCCTGTGGATTGCGAACCGGGCACGAAATCGTTTTGGAATGCAGCTATTGAAATGGACTTTGACGGATTGCCATCGACACTGCTGGACAGGCTCCAAGCCATCGAAGCAGCCATGGGACGCCCGTCCAAGCGCCCCCGCAATGCACCGCGTCCCATCGATCTCGATATTCTGCACTGCGGGAATCTCGTTCTCAATAACCGCGAGATCATCATCCCACATCCCCGGCTGCACCAACGCCGCTTTGTCCTGAGTCCGCTCGCCGACATTGCCCCGGACCTCGTTCTGCCGGGCCGCACACAGAGCATCGCGGAGTTGCTTGCGGCTCTGGACGATCCATCCGATGTACTTGCTGTGGATATTAATATCTAAAAACCATGAGCCTGATTTCAGAGAAATTTGCGGAATGGAAATCCAGCGGCCATCGCATTGCCTCGCTCACTGCGTATGATTATCCGGGTGCCCGATTGCTTGAAGAAGCTGGCATTGATGTGATTCTGGTCGGTGACTCGCTTGGGATGGTGGTGCTGGGTCGTGAGGATACCACCACAGTCACACTCGAGGAAATGCTGCATCATGCCAAAGCAGTAGTTGCCGGCGTGACTCACACACCTGTGGTTGTGGACCTTTCAGCCGCGACTTACGAGTCACCGCAGCAGGCTGTTGAGTCGTCCCGTATTCTGATGGCAAGCGGCGCTCACGCGGTGAAGCTTGAGGGTGATTTGCCTGAAATTATCGCGGCAATTGTTGCGGATGGAATTTCTGTTGTTGCTCATCTCGGCATGCTGCCGCAGCACGTGCGGGAGGAAGGTGGCTACCATCGCAAGGGCCGTACCGATGAGGAAAAGGAACTTTTGCTTCAACAGGCCCGCTCCATTGAGAACGCTGGAGCGTGCGCCGTGGTGCTTGAGCTGGTGGACAAAGAGGTTGCCGCCGCCATCACAGCACAGCTGAAAATTCCCACTATTGGAATTGGCTCCGGTCACGATTGCGACGGTCAGATTCTGGTCACTCATGATCTTGTTGGCATGTTTCCCTGGTTCCGCCCCCGCTTCGCAAAACCCGAAGCCGAACTCGCTACAGAATTTAAACTCGCCGTCCAACGCTACATTCAGAGGGGGTGAGGGTCAAACGTAGCTGTCCTGAAGGCCTTCGGGATCGCAGTGATAACGCATAGAACGCACTTTTGCGTTACGGCTAAGGTAACTGCGACATTCCTGTCGCAGTGGAAGCTGGCGCGGACTGCGATCTGGAGATCGCAGCTACTCAGAGGCATCCGAAGTTGTGTGTCGACGTCCTGTCGTAGCGGAAGCGCATTCAAAGCGACAAGAGTGTCGCTTAAAAGTAGCTGCGACATTCCTGTCGCAGTCTCGAGATTGGTTGTTTCTAGATAAGTGATCTAGTTTTTCTGAATTTTCCCTTGTGTAATCCGCGCACTTATATCTAGTATATATGCTAGATTTTCAGATTGATTTGTTCTGATTTCACA
>JBGTCP010000086.1:0-5892 GCA_041748815.1 Chthoniobacterales bacterium | reverse complement strand
ACGATTGGCGACCGGACCGGAAGTCAGGTGAAGTCGCTCGGAGTGGATACCACGGATGGCGAAACGAAGTCCCGGACCAAGCTCGTGTTGGCGGTGGAGATCGAGGAACTCATGGAACTGAGCCGCACGGTGCTCTTCTGGCAGGCAGGTGAAAAGCCGGAGCCACAACGTGTGGGTGCCCGCATGATCACACCGGATCAATGGCGTGTGGTCGGGCTCACGGTGGATCACAAGGACATGCAGGCGAAGTTGATTACGGTCGAGGAAGGCAAGCTCTACGAGATCGAGATCGTGCCAACGAATACTGACCGGGCGCTCCGCAGTGAGATCGCTTTGGTGCTGGAGGAACCGGGCGGAACAGGCCGGCAGGAATTGCGTCTGCGGGCGAGAGTGCGATGAAACGAAGCGTGATCACGCGCTGGATTTTGCAGGCATTGGTACTCGCCGTCATCGCCGTTTTGCCCGCTGTTGGAGTTGCATTGCTGCACCCCAATGCGCCGGAATGGAAGTCAGGTGGCGGCGGTGGAATCACCGAGGTCTCGATGGAATCCGCGAGAGATTTACTGCCGGATGTCGTGTGGGTGGACGCACGGAGCCGGGAGGAGTTTGATGCGGCTCACATCGCCGGCGCGGTGTGGTTGTATGAAGGCGAGTGGGATTCTTTATTGGATGATTTTCTGGACGAATGGGATGGGCGTCAAGTGGTCGTGGCTTATTGCGGCGCAGGTGACTGCAAGGCAAGCCAATCAGTCGCCAAGCGTCTTAAGCAGGAGGTGGGCGTGGAAAAAATCGTTGTGTTGCGGGGCGGCTGGGACGGGAGTCAGCCATGAAATGGTTCACGTTGATCGTGCGGGTAGTGCTGAGTCTGGCGTTTCTCGTTGCGGGATTTTTGAAACTGCGGGACCCGTCCTTGTTCGCTGTGCAGGTGCATGATTTCCGGCTGACGCCCTGGTGGTTATCGGCGGGTATTGCGGTTTATGTGCCGTGGCTGGAGATTTTTGCAGGTCTGGGGGTGTGGATCAAACGTGTTGCTGGCGGGGCTTGGTTTTTGTACATGGCAATGCTCACGGGGTTCATTGCAGTGCTAATCTCAGCGATCTCAAGGGGGCTGGACGTGGATTGCGGCTGCTTCGGCGGCGGAGGCGATGAGTCGGACCTCGGAATGGGCATTATTCGAAATTTGCTCCTGCTTGCAGGAGTGGCATGGTGTTGGATGAAAGATTCTAGATATGCCCGATAGAGCCCCATACCGTTGTTACGTGGAGATTGACCTCGACGCGTTGCGTGCAAACGCGCGCTTCGTGCGCGAGCGGTTGCCCAGGGATTGTAAGGTCCTCGCAGTCGTGAAGGCCGGTGGCTACGGGCTGGGTGTCGGTCCCGTCGTGCAGGCGCTGGAAAGTGAAGTGGATTGGTTTGCCGTTGCAAATCTTTCAGAGGCGAAAGAATTGCGGACGGCGCATCCTGTCATGATCCTCGGGCCGGCACTTGCGGAAGAACGTGCGGAGATCATTCAGCGCGGATATGTGCCATTGGTTTCATCGATCGAGGAAGCAGAGGGCTACAACGCTTCGGCAGGGAAGGGAAAAGCCAGAATGCATTTTGCGGTGGACACCGGTATGGGACGGATTGGAGCGGACGATGCGGTTGCGGTGGAAATTCTACGCAGTATTTGTTCGCTTCCAAATGTTGAAGTCGAGGGATTTCATACGCACCTGCCTTCTGCCGATGAGGATCTCACGTTCACGCAGGCGCAGCTCGAGCGGTGGAAAGAACTTTTGGAAGAGATGCGCAAAGTGTGCCCCGGAGCGGTGGAGTCCCACGCATTAAATAGTGCCGGGATCCTGGGATTCGCGGCTCAGCCTGGCGACATTGTGCGGGCAGGGCTGATGCTGTATGGATGTTCCCCGCTACCGTCGCACCAAAGTTTCATTCGCCCGGTAGTTTCATGGTATTCCAGGATCACGCTGATCCGCGATGTGCCGGAGGGGCATGGGATTAGTTATGGGCGCACTTTTATCACACCCCGTCCAATGCGTGTGGCGACAGTAGCAGTGGGATATGCGGACGGATTGCCTCGCTCGATCAGTGGCAGGGGAGCTGCATTTTTGGTGCAGGGAAAAACGTGCCCGATGCTTGGTCGCGTAACCATGGACCAGATCATGATCGATGTCTCCGATCTCGAAAAAGTGCAGCCCGGCGAATTGGTGACCCTGATCGGTAGCGATGGAGACGCTTCTGTCACTGTGGCGGAGATGGCAGAATGGGCCGGGACAATTCCTTGGGAAATCTTAACGGGACTTCAACTCCGTGTGCAGAAAATTTACTCCGACTTCGAAGGATCGAAATCTTTGCTGGCGTAAGGTTTAAATTCGCGCTCGAACTGCGCCATGATCTGCCAATGCGCCCGATAGGCCGAGGTGAGTGCTGTATCGAAGCGTTTGCCTGAAGCCATTTGTTGAAGAAATTCGGGAAATTTTTCTTCGTCAGTCGCATTGAGGAAGCGCACTAGCCGTTCGCTCTGAACATAAAAGTCGGCAACCACCTCGTAATCGCTCGGGTAAGACCTTGTGGAAGTAAGATCAAGCAGCGGGATAAACCGTTTCGGGTCCACGCTGCGCGAGCGCGGCGCTGATGAATAATTGCGAGCCCGCCAGAATGCGGAATAGGCACGCACGCCGGCATATTCCGCATACCCTTCATTAAGCCAGAGAGGGACATTAGTTCCTCCGAAGAAGCGGTCGATCACAAGGTGGGCGGTTTCGTGAGCGAGGATGTGTCCCTTCCAGCGCTGTGATCGATCACGCAGGATAAAAAGTTCATTATTTGAATGGACGCCGCCAGTCCATGGATCCAGCTGCGCCTGCGACTTAAATGCCTGCCAATCACCCGCCTCTTCAAAGATAAAAATGTGGCCCTTGCGTTCCCAGCGGGCATCGTCTTTGCCCAGATCGGTCGCCATGAAGCGGTAATAAAATTCTGCTTCCACTGAAACGGGTGTGGCGATGAAGCTGTTGTAAAAGTGATAGATGAAATTATCCGTCTCGCCATGTTTCCAGTCCTTCGCGCGGATGCTGAGCGCGTGGCGCCCAAGGTTCGAAACATAGGGGTCACTCAACTTCTGAAACTCAACGGTTGGGATGGCCCCCAGATTGGAGGATTCCTCGGGCTGAGCTGCCAGGTTTTGTCCGATGATGAAGAGTCCGAGAGCAATGCTGGTCCAGTTCATGTGAGTGCATTGGAGCAAAAGCTGCGGGCTCTGTCCAGCGTCAAACAACGACGTTAAAACTGTGTCATTTTGGCATAAATTGACATTATCTCTGACTCATATTGTGTCGATATGTCGCGTTTTTCAAGGGTTCTGAATTCCGAATTTTCTGCGTAAAGTGCTCCCCATTAAAAGCTTATGCCTTGGTGTTTAATACCATCGATGCGCAAAACATCAAAGCGACCCTACAGGACGGCGTGCTCCGTCTGGAGTTGCCGAAGTCGGAGGCGCTGAAGCCGCGCCGCATCGGGATTGCTTGATCCTTGTCATCTCATCACTTACTCAGCCCGCTCCGGCAGCACTGCTTGGAGCGGGCGTTTTTGTGGAGATGAACTGTCTCTACAGAAGGCGGGCAGCAAGGTTGATTGCGCAGATGAGGCTTTGGGGGCTGGCGGTCTCGCTCGCTGCGAGGTCGTAGGCTGTACCGTGGTCCGGGCTCGTGCGGATGAAAGGCAGGCCCCAGGTCACGTTCACGCCGGAATGAAAATCGAGCAGCTTCAGCGGGATAAGCCCTTGATCGTGATACATGCAAAGCACGGCATCCCATTCGCCTTGCGCCGCACGATGGAAAATCGTGTCCGGCGAGAAGGGTCCATCAATGGTCGCGGTGCCCGAGTATTCTGATTGCAGAATTTCCACCGCGGGTCGGATCAAATGCAGTTCTTCCGTTCCGATAGTGCCGGATTCACCCGCATGCGGATTCAATCCTGCCACGGCGATGCGGGGAAATTTTTCTGAATCCAGGCGGGATGTGAACTCCACCAAATGTCGTCCCGTTTTGAGGATGGAATCCCGGGTGAGGTGCTCACCGATGGCACTCACCGGAATGTGAATCGTCGCCAATCCGACCGTCAACGAGTCGCCCGTGAGGATCATACTCACTGCGTCGACGCACTGAGATTTTTCAGCAAAAAATTCCGTATGACCGGGGTGGGGGAATCCGATCCGCGTCATTGCCGCTTTGCTGATCGGACAGGTCACAACGCCGTCAATCTCACCGGTTTGAAGAAGATTGATCGATTCCTCGAGCGCGTCCCAGGCAGCTTGGGCCGAAGCATTGGTGGGCACTCCAGCGCTGTGTCCGTCGGCGTCTCCGATGATCCGGTATTCCACGGTGTGATCAATCAGCGGACTCTCAAGCGCCGTACGAATGATCTGCGGTCCGATGCCGGCGGGGTCTCCTATGGTAATGCCGATGCGTCTGGTTTTCATCCTATTGCGGCTCGCTCGGTTTGGGATTATCGCCAAGCAACGATTGCAAAAATTCACCTTGAAGTGCCCAAAAGTCCAAACCTGCGGGGAGGGAATTTGCCATCACTGCGTAGGTCAGCTCTTCGCCGGAATCTGCGGTCAAAAACCCCACATCGCCGCGCACCGCCGACATTGCGCCGCCTTTGCTGCTCCGCCTCTCATCCATCGACGAGGCCATGAGCTCACGAAGTTTGCCGCCGGAATCCGCATTCGCAGCACGCAGGCAGGCTGCCATGGTCGCTGCAGTGATGGTGTTTGCCCGTGCAAGACCGCTGCCATCTTCGATGCGCATCTCGCGGATGTTGATACCTTGGTTTGCGTAGTAATCCAAAAAGCCCGGCTTCCCGCCGCTACGGATAAAAATGCTCTGAGCATACACATTGTCACTTGCCGCGAGCATGTGCCGGGCAAGTTCGGTGAGCGGCGGCGAGTGATGCCCGGCAAGATCCTCGGCGATTTCAAAGTGTGTGGTCTCGCGGTTGGTTGTCGGGCGGCCTGCGATCTCAACGCCTGCCTCACGGAGCATGTTATACAAAACGGTGGCAGCCAGAAGCGGCGGGTCAGTGATTCCCCCCCCGACTATGAAGCCAGGCTCGCCGAGCGGCACAGTGCCTCTCAATTCGACGACACGGGCATAAGGACCGCCATAAACCACCACACCGTCCCCCGATCCAGCGGGGCCTGTGAGTACGAAATTCCGCCATTCAACGCGGGGGACCGGAAGGCTCGCACCAGCAAACCCGGCCTCCGCGCCTTCTTTCTCTCCGGGGTTAAATCGCATTTGATATCGATTTCGCTCGATATTGATTCCGTAAACTCCTGCTCCGTAGGCGTTGCCGACGTCGCCCCAATTCCAATGATCGCTGGCCGCGTTTTCGGGATAGGCCGAAGCATCCGCAATGACGTCACCCTGGATATGGGCCACACCCCGGTCCACAAGTTCCTCCGCCAGTTTTACCAGATCTTCGAGAGTGAGCGACGGATCACCGCTGCCTTGGATTACTAAATTTCCCTCGATCTCTCCGTCCCGCAGAGGAACTGTACCTCCGATCCGTGTGGTGAAACGAAAGTCATCCCCCAGCCGGTTCAGCGCAACACCCACCGTGAGTGCCTTGAGAGTGGAGGCCGGAATGAGGCCGATGTGCGATTGATGCGCGGCCAGCATTTCTCCATCCCCTTCGAGTACAGCCACGCCGAGAGCTGCTCCATTCTGCTCCACATGCGCGACAAATACATCAACCATCTCCGTGTCGTCCTGCGACCACCACCACCAGGCCGTGGCCAGAGCAACCAGCGCCGCGAGCACGAAAACGACTTGAGCAACCACCTTCATGAAGAATCTTGTGACACCATCTGCTCCCCATCCCAAGCAAAAT
>JBGTCP010000085.1:0-1796 GCA_041748815.1 Chthoniobacterales bacterium | reverse complement strand
GCATCTACTTTTTTTCAGCACCCGAAAAAAATCTTGAGCTCGATATGCAATTCGCACTTGGAGTCAAGGATGCCGGGCTTCGTTTAGAGATCAAGCCAAGCCGCCCTGTCACACGCGTTGCAATCTGGGGAGGCCACAAGGTCATCTGCCCCGAGCCATTCGTTCTCATCGAGGTGCAACCCGGTGAGACGGAAAAATGGAGCACCGGGTATGAGCTGGAAGAAATTGCTCCCGGCGATTGAAAAATATAAACCGGACGAGACCGCCGACCACCCACCGGCCACTCCAAGCACACGCCTGACGTCCATCACGTCTCATCCACAACGCCCCAAGCTCCCAATCGCAATGTCGCACATTCTCACATTCTTAAGAATGTAAGAATGTTTGAGAGCAAGGAATGTGGACCTTAATGGTATGGTCGCTTCCACACAGTATGAACGTTAGATCACTTACCACGCCGATAGTGAAAAGCGTTGACACAGTCTGCCTCTTTCCAGCCTGATGCGACGTCCACTACTGGCGCACGTGCGCCATGCGCGCAAAGACTTATGAGACCGCACAATGAAACCGGAAAGACTACTGAGAAGGATGCCGACCGGACGAGATCAGCCTCCGGCGCGAATCTCCTGACTATCCGCAACTTCGTGACATGGCTGCTCGCGGCAGGAGCCGTTGCACTTTTGGTGCGTGCAGCGAGCGGAGTTGTGCGGCGGCTGACGCGGGAGACGCGGTTGGACTTCTTTCACTTTTACGAGGCCGCAATCGCTGTCGTACAGGGGACAGATGTTTATGAATCGGGCTCCGGTGGATACATTTATCCGCCTTTGCTGGCTGTGCTATTTTCGCCCTTTGCACTTATGCGTTATGACTTTGCCGTGCTGGCTTGGCTAGCGGTCAATCTGATCCTGATCCTGCTGGTGTTGTTTGCTGGATGGAAAGCGCTGACGGAGCGTTTTGATGATCACTCGGACCGTCACTCAATGATTTGTGTCATTTCCCTGGCGACCATTTTTTCTTCAGAGCAGATCCGTTGGCAGTTGATCCTTGGACAAACGGACACGATCACTCTAGCCGGTGCCACTCTTGCTTTGATTTGGCTCGACCGCCGTCCGCTCCTTGCAGGGGCGATATTGGGAGGCGTTGCTAATATCAAATACCAGGCACTGCTGCTGCTTCCTTATCTGTTCCTTCGAAAGCGACTGGCGGCTGCTGCCAGTCTCATCGCAGGCGTGGTGGGAATGGCGCTGTTTCCCGCTCTCTTTTTCGGATGGGAAAAAAACCTGGCCTACCTTGGCATCGCATTCGGCGGAATGCTCGAAATGGTGGGCATAGACGTGGGTCGCGCCGCAGCCGTGCCGGATCTCACTTGGGACCGCAGCATCACACTCACCAGCGGTCTGGCAAGAATGCTGGAGAGCGGCGGCTTGGATCCCGATCTGGCAATACTTGCCGCAGTCATCGTCGGAGGCGCAGTGCTGCTTGTAGTGTGGAAGCAATATCAGCTGCACCAAATTCCGCTCCTGGTCGGCAGAGGCGGCGATCAGGAACGATTGCTGCCATGGCGGGCTGTCACTGCCGTGGAATGGTGCGGCCTGCTCATCGCGATCAGCATATTCAGCCCGCAAGGAACCAAACGGCATCTTTTCCTCCTGCTACTCGTCAACCTGACAATTACCTTCATGCTTTGGAACGCACGCATCCCTTCGACGCGGTGGATCCTGATTGCCGGTATTGTGATTTCACAGCTGGCAATCCGTCTTCCTCCTACGCAACTTTACGAAGAAGCTGCCTCCGCG
>JBGTCP010000084.1:0-1541 GCA_041748815.1 Chthoniobacterales bacterium | reverse complement strand
GCGGAAAATCTTACTCCCACTGGCGAGCGGAAATTCACCGGCCTCAAGTATCATCGCATCACGGGAAATGTAGGGCCGAAGGAAATTTACAATCGTGCATGGGCGATGGCAGCTGCGGATGCGCATGCCGGACATTTCATGCAGAGCCGTGTGGAGCAGTTTCGCCAGCTCAACGAAGCTTTGTCCTGCCCTCCGATCATCCTGAGTCCTTTTGATGCAGAGCTCTTCGGGCATTGGTGGTTCGAGGGGCCCGAGTTCCTCGAATTGTTCATCCGCAAATCCGTTTACGATCAATCGGAATACAAACTCACCACGCCCAGCATTTATCTGGTGGAAAATCCTATTCATCAGGTGAGCAGGCCATCCACATCCAGTTGGGGAAATATGGGTTACTTCGAAGTGTGGCTCGATGAGTCTAACTCGTGGATTTATCCGCATCTGCATGCTGCCGCGCGCCGCATGATTTCGCAGGCGACCGTCCATCAACGCACAGGAGATCTTACCCCGACCATCGAGCGCACTCTTCAGCAGATGGCCCGGGAGCTTTTACTGGCACAATCCAGCGACTGGGCATTCCTCATGAACACAGGCACCGCTCCGCACTACGCCACCAAACGCACCAAGGACCATATTTTGCGGTTCACCCGCCTCTACGATCAACTTCGCGGCGGAGCGGTGAATGTGGAATTCCTCACGGAATGCGAATCCCGCGACAACCTTTTTCCCTCACTCAACTGGCGCTATTTTGCCCAGGCGAATTGAGTGCGGAGCTCTCTATTTTATGAAACGAAAAAGCAATTCCGCCCCTCAAGCACCTGGAGTATTTCTCGGGACCATTGCGATTGTGGGACGGCCGAACGTGGGCAAATCCGCACTTTTCAACCGCATCGCCGGCCGCCAGATTTCCATTGTGCACGATCAGCCAGGGGTCACGCGTGACCGGGTCTCGAACCGCTGCAATCACGACCTTGGCAGCTTTGATCTTATCGACACCGGCGGCATCGGCAGTGCCGTGGACAGCGACTTCGACACCGCCGTGCGCATGGAAGCGGATATCGCGCTTGCCACTGCGGACCTGATTCTTTTTGTGGTCTCGGGGCCCGACGGATTTACCAACGCGGATCAGGATCTGGGGAAGATGCTTCGAAAAACTGCCAAACCCGTGATTCTTGTCGTCAACAAAATTGATACTGAGAAACACGAGACGCTCGTCCATCCATTTCAAAAAACCGGCTTTGATCCGTTGGTGGGCGTGACCGCCGCGCACGGCGGCGGAGTCGCAGCGCTCGCCACCCGTGCGCTGCAAATCCTCAAAGATCGAAGGCCGGAGACTGAGGAGGAAGTCATCGAGGGCTGGGAATATGCGCCACGGATCGCCCTGGTGGGGAGGCCCAATGTCGGTAAGTCCTCCATGCTCAATGCGCTCACGCGCAGCGCTCGATCCATCGTGAGCGATATCGCTGGCACCACCCGTGATACGGTTGACATGCCATTCACGTACAGCGCTAAACCTTACCTGCTGGTCGACACGGCAGGCATTC
>JBGTCP010000083.1:0-1840 GCA_041748815.1 Chthoniobacterales bacterium | reverse complement strand
GGGAAGCCCCGTGGCCATGGCTTCGAGCATGGCGTTCGGAATGCCTTCCTGATTCAGGTCCTCATCCAGCTGGCTGGGATGCAGCACCGCATGCGACGAATGGTAGAGCGCAGCAAGTTCTGTCTGATTTTGAAACGGAATCACATTCACAGATCCTTCGAGCTTCAGGCCAGCAATGAGGTTGTTGATCTCGTCTTTCATTGGCCCACTGCCCGCGACAACCAGCTTGGCCTTGGGATATTGCTTTTGAAACACAGCAAACGCTTTGAGCGATGTGGGAATGCCTTTTTTGGTAATAAATCGGCACGCCTGCACAAACTGCCATGAGCCATCCGCAGGAAAAGTGCGCTGCACATAAGGAAAGGCATCCAGCGGAATTCCCGTCCGGTTGATGCGGATTTTTTCGGGAGGGCATCCTAACGCAACGACGCGCTCCGCGAGCGAGTCGGATCGCACGAGAACGAGGCGTGCCTTCTCGAGCATACTCCGCATGCGGGGACCATACTCCGGTTGATGCGGGCGGTCCTGCACGTCGACTCCGTGGAAGGAAACGACCACCGGCTTATCCCATGCCTCGATCAAGGGAAGCAAATGCACTCCGGTGTGGCCGAAGTAAATGTGCATGAGATCCGGAGCACGCTGCCGCAGGATCTTGATGAGCGGCTGGAAGTCGCCGCGGTACTCGATCTCTTTTCGTTTCAGGATATGCTTCAGCCAATACCGGCGGATGAAGTTTTTTTGCGGAATCCGAAGCACTTCAACTTCATCGAAGGGGTAGAGATCTTCGCATTGCCGGTCCACGGTGAGAACGAAGGTGCGGAACTTTTTGAGGGAAGTGATCTGCCGGTAGATATGCAGCATCTCCGGTTTGAGGAAAGTGGAACAGTACGTGGCAACAACTGGCATCGGAATATTAAGTAAATTTAAATATCAAAGTGGCGGGAGATTGTTTCCGCCGCGGGTGAGGTTACGGTGTGTTTCATTGCTCTGTCGGCAGAAATAGTGAAAATTCTGTGCCCTGTCCCGGCTTGGATTTTACAAGCACGGCTCCGTGTGCAGCCTTCACCACCCGTGCCACTGTGGGAAGCCCCAGGCCTGTGCCGCCCGAGGCCTGTTTGGTCGTGAAGTAGGGATCAAAGATGCGGGCGAAATTCTCCACCGCGATCCCCGGTCCAGTATCTTGAATCCTTATTGCTGCAAGTGGCGCGCGGTTATGGAATGCCTCACGATTTACGAGCATGACACCTGGCCCATCGGGGTATTGGTCCGTGGCGAGGGGCTCGTCGATCAGGTATCCGGTGATGTTCACCTTGTGAGGTTTGCTGGTGCACTGGAGGGCATTGATCGCAAGGTTCAAAATGACTTGCATCAGCTCGGTGGCATCGATGGCGGGACAGACGATGGTGTCATTCGGGTTGACCACAATGGTTTGGTTCAGCGCAGCGGGGTGCTTCTCGAGGAGCATGTGCACGTCATTGAGCATCTGGTTGATCGGAAGGCGCGTGGTGCGTTGCGCTTCTTTGCGAAAATAACTCAGGTAGCGCTTGGAGATTTCAATGCAGTGGTTTGCCTGGGAATTGACGCGCTCCAGTTGGCCTTTGAGCTTTGCGAGCCCCTCAGAATCCAGAGAGCCAGTCTCTTGGAGCTGCCGCTCCATGATCTGGATGAACGCCGAGATGATGGAAAGCGGTCCATTAATGTCATGGAGGATGGTCGCGTAAATCTGATCTTTCTCACGATTCAGCTCCAGAGTGGCACTTTGTTTCTCGATTTCCTGCTTCAGAGACTCTAGCTGACTGAGGTTGTGGCGGGTGCTGGATGCAGCGGCGCGGCGTTGCCA
>JBGTCP010000082.1:0-11124 GCA_041748815.1 Chthoniobacterales bacterium | reverse complement strand
GAACCATGATAAAATGAGGTCGCGCCGGTAAACTCTTCCAGAATGCGGTTAATTTTTCCCTCAACGGTATGAATGCCTGACAGATCGATTTCCTCTTGTGGCTGATTCCCTCGGGCTGCAGACTTTTCCACCCGCTCCAGCGCTTGGGCCACACGTTCGGAGTTGAATTCTTTTTCCCAATCCCGACCACTCAATTGCTTGCGGATTTCTTCAAGAATGAGCGCGTCGATTTGCTTGCGCATCGCTCCGGCATCCGTCGCAGTAGTAGTGGAAAGAATTTTTGCCACTTCCTCTTGCACAATTTTGCGAAGCGCTTCGTCCTGCTCTTTTGGGATGTCGGCTCCCGCGCCGCTTTTTTCGGGTGGTGAGCAGGATGGCAGAAAAGGGAGGCACACTGTGGCGACTAACACTCGCGCAAAAACATGCCGTAGTGGTGAATGAGTCCGGCCGTTCATGATCCGGTCCAGTGGGACTCAGCGCACCACGCGTGCACCGCCGCCGCCCATGATTTTCTCCACTTCTTTGACGGTCACCATCGACGTGTCGCCAGGTGTGGTCATGGCCAAGGCGCCGTGCGCGGCTCCATAGTTCACAGCCCGCTCGGCGCTGCCCGTTTTGAGAAATCCGTAGATCAGTCCCGAAGCAAAGCTATCTCCTCCTCCAACACGGTCCATGATTTCCAGCTCGGGATAATGGCGGGATTCGTAGAACTGACCGCCGTGCCAGACGATGGCACCCCAGTCATTCACGGTGGCGGTTTTCACCGCCCGCAGCGTGGTTGCAGTGGCTTGGAAATTCGGGAATTCCTTGACCGCCGCGCTGATCATCTTTTTGAAGCTGTCGATCTCAATGCTCGAAATATTTTCGTCCACCCCTTCGACCTCGAAACCAAGACATGCGGTGAAATCCTCTTCATTGCCAATCATGACATCGACGTGCCTGGCGATCTCGCGGTTCACCTCCTGAGCCTTTGCGTGGCCGCCGATGGATTCCCAGAGCGACGGGCGGTAGTTTAGATCGTAGGAAACGATGGTGCCATATTTTTTAGCGGCTTTGACAGCTTCGATCACCACTTCCGGCGTGGTTGCGCTGAGTGCCGCGTAGATGCCGCCCGTGTGAAACCAGCGGCAGCCGAGTTCGCCAAAAATGTGCTCCCAATTGATGTCGCCGGCCTTGAGTTGCGAGGCCGCGGTGTTCCCGCGGTCCGGCACGCCCACTGCGCCCCGAATGCCAAATCCGCGCTCAGTGAAGTTGAGGCCGTTGCGCACTGTGCGCCCGATACCGTCATATTTCATCCACTGGATGAAGTCCGTATCCACTCCGCCCTGCATGATGAAATCCTCAATGAGATGTCCGACTTCGTTGTCCGCAAATGCGGTGACCACTGCGGTTTTCATGCCAAAACATTTGCGAAGGCCCCGTGCAACATTGTATTCGCCGCCGCCTTCCCATGCCTGAAAATGCCGTGCAGTGCGCACGCGTCCTTCGCCCGGATCCAGCCGGAGCATAATTTCGCCGAGGGAAATTAAGTCGTATTTACAGTCAGAGGAGGATTTAATTTTCATGAGTTGATTGGAGTTGGAAATGGTCGTAAGGTGAGGCTTCTTCAGTCAAACCTTGCATTTCCGCTGTGGAAATGTCAGTATGTTTTTGAACCAATTACCTAAAAGGAAATCATATGCCACAAGATAAAACCACCAACGATGCCGACGCCAAAATTGAGAGCGGAAAGTCCCACGCCAAGTCCGCAGCTGATGAAATCAGCGCCGCAGCACATGACCTCAAAGACGCTGCCGGTGCGAAAGCCCAGGAATTCCGCGCAGCTGCCGAGGAGAAAGCCTCCGAGTTCAAACATCGTGCAGAGGACGCAGTCACCGAAGCCCGCGAGCGTGCAAAAACTTTTCAGTCCGACGGTGAACGCTACGTGCGTGAGAATCCGATCCAAGCCGTGCTTTCTGCATTTGCAGCCGGGTTTGTGATCGGTCTGATCCTGCGCCGCTGATCCACTCCTCGTGAGTAAAGAGCATGACGGCAATGCGCTTCCGCCGGCATCGCCAGACCGCGGGACTGTCCAGGCTGTCACGGACTTCGCTGCGGGATTGGCGGAGCACATCGGAAAGCGCTTCAAGCTCGTGGGCTTGGAGTTGCGCCACGCAGGCATGCACATCGGTGTCCTTGTCGGACTCGCTGTGCTTGCAGCCTTCGGGTTGCTGCTGGGCTATCTTTTTCTGACGATCAGTCTGGTATTTTTCCTGGCTGCTGCGACCGGTTGGAGTTGGGCGTTGGTCATCCTTCTGCTTGCGGCCGCACATGTATTGATAGCGGTCATCTGTGGATTGACACTCTGGACCCGCATCAAGCGGCCCATCTTCCCGGCAACCATGCTGGAACTTCAAAAAGACTCCGAATGGCTTCGAAACACCTCGAAAAACTCCAACTGATCTCCGAACTGGATCGTTCGCGCATCGTCCTCAAGCAGGACTTGCGTGCTGTCAGCGAAAAATTCAGTTTTGCGACCCGGATCCAAGCCTCCGTGACGAAAGCCCCGGCACGCTGGATGGTCGGCGCCGCAGCGCTCGGGATTATCGCTGGTGGCATTTTCCGGGGAAGCCGGAAAGCCCATATCAAAGCCAGGCATGCCAAGGCTTTGGAAAGACTCGCAGCACAGCCCGTGCCCGCCGCCACGTTGGCCGCAGTGAATGCGCCCGGCGCTTCACGTGTTCCTGGGATACTTACGGATTTGTTGAAATTTGCTTTCATGGCTGCAAAACCTCTGTTATTGGCCTATGCCACATCGAAGGCTACTGACATTGCCGCGCTACTGACAGCGCGGGACAAGCAGCGCCGCAAAAAATAACCATCCATCCATTTTCAGAATTTGTGAGCGACGTTACCTCCCCCCCCAGCGACCACTCAGGTCCACTTCTTGACCTCGCCGATCTTGGTCGCCAGTCGGAGACCGAGATCCTCGGCCACGTCGACACTTATCTCCGCATCGGCCAGGAGTCCGATGTCTCCGACGTGCACCTCGGCGTGAACTCGCAGCCGCTGTGGAGGCGCAACGGCGTCCTCGAACCCATTTGGCTGCAAGCGAAAAAGCTGACCGCAGCTGAGACAGAAAAACTCGCACTGGGCTTCCTCACCGAGCCTCAAGTCGACCAACTCCGCGAGCGCGGTGATGTCGATTTCGCGTACGCCAACGAATTCGGTCGCTTCCGGACCAGCGTCGTGCGTCACCGCCTTGGCGTGGACCTCGTTTTCCGTATCATCAATACCAACGTCAAGAGCATGGACGATCTGCAGCTCCCAGAGTGTCTCAAACTCCTCACGCAATACCACAACGGCCTTGTCCTCGTCACCGGCTCCGTGGGTTCCGGTAAGTCCACCACACTCGCTGCGCTGGTCCACGAAATCAATCACGCCCGCAAAGACCACATCATCACGCTCGAAGATCCCATCGAATACGTGCACAACTCCGGTGGTTGCCACGTGACGCAGCGCGAAGTGCACACACACACCCGTTCATTTGCCGCAGCGTTGCGCGGTTCCCTGCGTGAGGATCCTGATGTGATCATGGTCGGTGAAATGCGCGATCTGGAAACCATTTCTCTGGCAATTACCGCCTCCGAAACGGGGCATCTTGTGCTCGGCACACTGCACACCGGCAACGCCTCCCGCACGCTGGATCGTGTGCTGGATGTGTTCCCCACTGATCAACGCGAGCAGATCCGCGTGATGGTATCCGAGTCGCTCCGTGGCATCGTTTCCCAGCAATTGGTCCCCCGCATCGATGGCAAAGGCCGCGTGCTCGCCACCGAGATCCTCATGAACACGCCGGCTGTCGCGAACGTGATTCGCGAGGGCAAAACCTACATGCTTCCCGGCATTATTCAAACCGGCGGCAAGCTGGGTATGCGTCTCATGGATGACTCGCTCATCAAGTTGTACGACAACCAGATTATCTCGCAGGAAGAAGCCTACGCCCGGTGCGAGGACAAACAAACGATGCGTGCGCACTTCGGCAAACACTAAAAGATCCGCCTAATCCACTCCCCGGTTATGTCAGAGCCATACATCAATCAATTTTTCAAAGTCCTCGTCGAAGCCGGCGCTTCCGACTTGCACATCGGCCAGGGCCAACCGCCAAAAATCCGCCGCCACGGCGATCTCATTTCCATTCGTGACACCGCCATCACCGGTGAGGAAGCCGCCTACATGCTCAGCGAAATCGCTGGAGAGTCGCGCTGGGCGGCATTTGAGGAAACAGGCGATCTCGATTTCGCTTACGAGATGGATGAGAAGTCGCGCTTCCGTTGCAACTTCCTCAAGCAAACGCATGGCTACGGTGCCGTTTTCCGGCTGATTCCCACAAAAATTGCCACATTGGAAGAACTCGGAATCCCTGAGATCGTCAAAGATTTTGGAAAAATCCGCAGCGGTCTCGTGCTGGTGACAGGCCCCACGGGCTCCGGCAAATCGACCACGCTCGCTGCCCTCATCGATTATATTAATACGAACTACTCACGGCACATCATCACGATTGAGGAGCCTATTGAGTTTGTTCATAACAACAAAAAGAGCGTGATCACGCAGCGTGAGGTCCCCGAGCACGCGCCATCTTTTCCCGTTGGCCTCAAGGCCGCTCTGCGTGAAGATGCCGATATCGTACTCGTCGGCGAGATGCGCGATCTGGAGACGATCTCGCTCGCCCTCACCGCTGCCGAGACCGGGCTGCTGGTTTTTGGAACACTCCATACCAACAATGCCCGCAAGACCGTGGATCGCATGATCGACGCTTTCCCGGCCGATCAGCAATCCCAGGTCCGCACCATGTTGGCTGCGTCGTTGCGCGGTGTGCTTGCACAGTTGCTCCTCAAAACCGAGGGCGGCAAGGGACGCGTTGCTGTGAATGAAATTCTTATGGCCAACAGCGCTGTTGGCGCGATCATCCGCGAAGGTGCCACCCAGAAACTCCAGGACGTGATCGTAGGTGGCAAGGGGCAAGGTATGCAATTTATGGACGACGCAATCTGGAACGTCCTTCGCGAAGGCATCGTCTCGCCACACGAGGCCTACATGAAAGCCATCGATAAAAACCGCTTCAAAAATTTCCTCCCCGCCGACGAAGCTGGACTCGCCTCCGCGTCCGGCAGTGTGGACGATCCACCGCCATCGCCACCCCGGCCTACTCCTCGTTGATCCACGAATGCTCAGCGAGCAGCCTGAGGATTGGCTCCAGAGCTGACTGGCTTGCGATCATCACCTCTTCGCTGCCGAAGGGCGCCGGGATCTCCCGGTAGCCCGTGCTCATGTCATCAGGAAACGATGCCCGCAGTGCCTTGGAAGCTGGCAGCGTGAGCAATCCATCGGTAGGGATACGCGTTTTGTAGCGGGCCAGCCCTTGATGCAATGCGTCGGAGAATCCCCCGATGTCCGTGAACTTCCCGCTCAACGGCATGCCGCCCAGCGGTGCCAACCGGACTGTGTTTTGCGCGATGCGATTGCGCTCATCCATCGACAGTCCGGCAGTATCCGCCAGTCCCCCATATTTGGACCATGCGTTCAGGTATTCGGGATCGAGGCGGGTGGCCTCGGCGAGGTGATGGGCTGCCTCCTTATGCCGGTTCATGTCCGTGTAAAGATAGCCCAGCAAATAGTGCAACTGCGGTTTTTCGGGCGATGTCTCCAGGAGTTTCTTGAAGGTGCGTTCGGCAATACCTTCGGCCGTCGCGCCTGTGAATACGCCCTCGCATCCAAAGCAATGGCTTTCCACCCGGCCAAAGCTATCCGGCATCAACTCATAAGCCCGCTGATAGTGCACCTCCGCTTCCTCCGTCCGTCCCACTGCCATCAGGTCCAGCGCAAGCCGGGATTGAATGCAGTAAGCATCCGCAAACAACTCCAGCGATTCCTTGAAAAGCTCGATCGACCGACCGCGCAATCCCGCTTCACGGAAATCATCCGCCGTCTCAGCCATGCGGATTGCTGCCACCGCGCGCCGGTACAACGCTGCATCCTCCGTATTGCCGCCAGCCTCCAATGCATCGGCCAGCACGGCATACGCCCGCATCCGGTCGCCGTCTCCTTGTTCACCATCCGAGGGATCGATAGCGATGGCACGTCGCACCATGGCTTCCGCGCCCGCGGCATCTCCGCCTTTCAAAAGTAATACTGCGTGCCAGATCAGCGGGCGTTCCTCAAATGGATCCTCCACCACCAATTCCTCAAGGAGCGGGATTGCCTCATCGCCGAAGATTTCCAACAGGCATTCGTAGGCGCGGTCGTTACCGCGATGTTGCCGCACTGCCACTTGCGCCAGCGGGCGGGCCGATGTTTCATCACCTGAAGCAACCAATGCGCGTGCCGCAAGAACCAGTAGCGGCGTCCTGTCAGGAGCTGTCGTCGAAGCCAGTTTTGCAAGGTCGTCGGCACCCCACCATGGAGCTTGTTCAAAGAGCTCCATATTGCTCTCAGCCTTGCCTGCCCGGTCTGCGATCCATGCCAGCGACGTGAGCTGATCCCCTAATGATGACGGCCCTCCATAGCTCTGGCCGGACTCAGCTTTGGCTGCGGCAAACACGAGCTTCTGCGCCTCCTCAAATTTCCCGGCGTCCACAAATTTTTTCACCAGCCCGTGGTATGACCAGCCAAACAATGCGGCGGATTTTCCAGCAGTTTCAAGCACCTGTTGTTGCATTTCCTCAACGAGCTTTTCATCGCCCGTCAGCCTCCCGATGTCCCACAAAGTCCCCATGAGATGGACTGGAGATTCGCCATCGGTCGGCCTGCGCAATTGCCGGGTCAGACTTTCCTTGAGCACCGGGAGCGCCTTGTCCAGCTGCTGGTCCGCCAGCCATGCCGACGTCAGTGAACCTTGCAGATCTCTCCTCAATTTCTCATCCAGTTCCGGGTCAGCCACACGCTTCTCGAAAATGCCAATCGCTTCGGCGGACTGACCCGTCGCCATGGCCAGCCCCATGAAAAACGACCAGAATGACGAATCCTCCGGGACGGCTTCACGCTCCGCGAGCAGCTTGCAAAAGTGGTAATACCGGTCCTGATTTTCCGGATCGGAGTTCATGCCGTAAGAGTACCAGAGCTGTCCCTTTCCATCCGCAGGCACGCTTTTTATGAAATGGTCATATGTGCCCAACGCTTCCTCTGTCGCGCCCTGCTTGATCTGCCTGTGGAATTCGCCCGCCAACGCTTGAACAAAGTCGTGTTCAGTAAAAGGCTCATCGAATTTGGTGCGAAGTGCGTCGAACAATTTCTGCGCATCGGGGCCATCGGAAGTCAGTCCCCACGGTGCAGCTGGCAGCTCATTAATATTCGCCAGTGCGGCTTCCATTGCCAATTTCCGGGTTGCGTCGTCTTGCGTAAGCATCTCCACAGACACGTTCATGAGGATCTCCGTCAATAATTCCAATGCGTCTTCCCTGGGAAGTTTTACGGCAAGCGGCGGAACCTGAAAGCGGGCCTTATCCCCTCTGGTGCGCTGTTCGGCAGTGGCAGCAAGACGTGTTCTCACTGACTGGATGATCAGCTCAGGATCATCCGAGACCGTGCCAACGAACAGCAGCAATTCATCTTGCGGATTCTGCCAGGAGTCTGGATCCGGCTTAAGCCCGGCTGCGACCTTGTTGATCGCATCGACGTCTCCACCGAGCACTGTTGCCACTGTCGCAAGTAAATTTTTACCATCCTCATCTTCGCCCGCTATTTCCGGCATTCTCTCTCTCAATTGAGCCCATTCTGTGGAAGGAGCCAGCACGTTCATGAGCCGGTTTAGCCACATCGTGCGCATCTGGCCGCTCCGGTGATCTGTCATGGTCGTGGATGAGGAATTCACCCACGACTCCAAAAGTTCCAGCCATTCATCCACGCTCGCGGCCTTGCCTTGCAGCGCATTCAACCGGGCCACCGGGAAACCCTCATCAGCGTCGGCGTCGGCTCCATCACTCTGCATCAGCGATCTCAGATGCTCAACGACCTCGGTTTCAGAAAGCATTTCCGCATGGAGCATGCAGGGGAATAAAAACAAAAGCGCAATGCGAATAATCATTGGATCAGACAGATGGAGGTTGGTTGATTCAGCCTCATAGTATTCTGTGCAGTCTCCTTGTCGAGCTGTGGAGTGTTACAATTTTGTGCACGAACTGCGGGTCACCGCGAAAATGCTTGGGTTGGACAGCCGGGCTTCGTAATATTTGCGGATGTTAATGATCCCTAAGTTCACTCTCGGCATGGGCGACCGCTTCGCTCACGAAGGCGAAGCTCAACTCGCTGCCATCCAACAAGCCAATGCCCGCGGCATCGCCGTCAACCCGGTCTGGAATAAAAGCAATCGCGAACATCTCATCGTCGGCAGCGAACCAGCAGACCTGCGCGCCGAAGCGGATGCCGCCGTCCACGCGCTCGCATTCACCGCGGCATACTTCGTCGATGCCGATCACATTAACCTCGGCACGGTGGATCGATTCTTGGATGTGAGCGATTTTTTCACATTGGATGTCGCCGATTTCACGGGCAAAGCCGCTACGGATTCCGCGATCAATGCATTTGTTGCATCGATATCCAAATACACAGGAGAGTTGAAGATCCCTGGCATTGAAACTCCGTTTTTGCTCACCGATGAAATGGTGCGTGCGGCTGCCGGGAAATTTCTTTTTGCCATGCAGGAAGCAGGCCGGATCTACCAGCACATCGTGGCGGGAAAGGGAGCTGATGCATTCGTCACGGAAGTTTCGGTCGATGAAACAGACACACCACAAAACCCGGTCGAGCTTTTTTTGATTCTTGCAATGATCGCTCAGGAGGGAATCCCGGCTCAGACGGTGGCTCCAAAGTTCACTGGACGTTTCAACAAAGGCGTGGACTACGTCGGCGACCTGGCAACCTTTGAAAAAGAATTCGATGAGGACCTTAGTGTCCTGGCATTCGCGGTCCAGGAATTCGGCCTTCCTTCGACGCTCAAGCTGAGTGTGCATTCCGGCAGTGACAAATTTTCACTGTATCCGGTCATCAACAAGCTTGTGAAAAAACACCACGCCGGCCTGCATCTGAAAACGGCGGGCACCACATGGCTCGAAGAAGTGATCGGACTCGCTGAGGCCGGCGGCAATGGCTTGCTGATCGCAAAAGAAATTTACTCTTCCGCATATCCCCACGCGGACGAATTGATTGCCCCTTACGCTCCGGTGGTGGACATTACGGTATCGGAACTTCCCGAGCCTGCGGACGTTGATGCGTGGACTTCGGAGCAATTTGTGGGTGCCCTGCGGCATGATCAAACTAATGCTGCGTATGATCTTCAATTCCGCCAGTTCCTGCACGTGTCCTTCAAAATCGCAGCAAAAATGGGAGACCGTTACACGCAAGCGCTACGCGATCATCGCCAGGCCATTGCTCGCAACGTAACTGGCAACCTGCTGGACCGCCACATCCTCCCCGTGTTCAGTTGAGCCTGAGGTGCAGGTCTAACGAGCGGGTTCGTTCTTGGCACAAGAGAACAAGAGCTATGTTTAGAAATGCTCCTGTTCTCTTGAAAATTCTGTTCTCCTGTCTCAAAAGACGAACCCGCAACTTTCATCCTGAGCCCTCCAGTGTCCCCAGAAGTCTCCTGCAGAAACTCACATTCCCGTAAAAAGCACTTTGCATGATTGGTCAATCCAGTTAATCCGGTACTCCGGTCTGTGGCGTTCTGTAGCTGCAAACTGCCAGCTCGCTATGCAAAATCCTATCGCTGAGATTGTTAAAAAAACCCTGAAGTCCTACGAGACTGCCGGGGGAATTAATAATATCGATGGCCTCAACCTGCCGTCCAAACGCGCTGTGAGTGCGATCTGCGAGGATTTGCTGCAGCTCATGTTCCCTGGATTTCATGACCAGGAACCCGTTCACTCCTCGGACCTCGATACGGTAACATTTTACCGCGTCAACAGCATTGCCGAGCGGCTGCGTTTTGAAATTTGCAAGAGCCTTCGCATCAAGACACCGGATTGTCCCGAAGCAGAGGCAGAAGGGATTCTTTTTAAATTCCTGGAGAACATTCCAGCCGTTCGGGAATTGCTCAGCACGGACGTGGAAGCCGCATACGAAGGCGATCCGGCTGGTGCTTCCTTCGAGGAAATCATCGTGTCCTATCCTTTCATCGAAGCAATTGCGATTCAGCGTCTAGCGCATTCGCTGCATCAATGGAAGCTCCCGATCCTCCCCCGCATCATGACCGAGTGGGCGCATGCGCGGACCGGCATCGACATCCATCCTGGCGCACAGATCGGCACGCATTTTTTTGTGGATCACGGCACTGGGGTGGTGATCGGCGAGACCTGCGTGATCGGGAATCACGTGAAGCTTTACCACGGTGTGACTCTCGGCGCCCGCAGTTTCAAAAAGGATGATGAAGGAAATATCCTGAAAGGTGGCAAGCGGCATCCGGATGTGGAAGATCATGTGACGATCTACCCCGGCAGCACGGTGCTTGGTGGCGAGACCGTGATCGGCGCACGCTCGACCATCGGTGGTAACGTTTTCCTCATGAACAGCGTGCCGCCGGATTCACTGGTCTACTACGAGGAAACGCAGCTCAAGATTTTGGATAAAAACAATCGGGCTGATGCGCTGAAAGCCTGATGCGGTATCCACTGCGATGATCCAGTGGACCCAAAGAATCGTCGCAACCTGGATGCTGCTTGCCGCAATCATTCCGGCGCAGGCAGGCGAGCGTCCGGCATCCCAAATTCGCTTCGCAGCATACAATCTGCAAAATTTTCTTTGGCTGGAAAGTACACAGGAAGATGGATCGATCATTCGGCGTTTTAAGCCGGACGAGTCGATTGCGGCTTTGGTAGAAGTGATCGTGGAGCTGGATGCTGATGTGCTCATGGTTTCCGAGATCGGATCAGAAGCTGATTTGAAGCGCCTCCAGGGTCTGCTGGCGGATCGCGGGCTGAAGTACAATACGCTGGTGCATCTGGAAGGTGCGGATGATGTGAGGATGCTGGGGGTGCTGGCGAAGGTGCCGCTTGTTGAGAATTTTTCGCGGGGTCTGGTGCCTTTTGAAGCGGGGGGCCAGCGGGAATTCATCCGGCGTGGCATCCTCGATGTCGCGCTGGAAATGCCCGA
>JBGTCP010000081.1:0-2757 GCA_041748815.1 Chthoniobacterales bacterium | reverse complement strand
CACCGTGGCCCGGGCCGCGATGGAACTGCGCCCGGGCGACCTCAGCAATCCGGTTCAAACGATGGATGGAAAACTGCTCCTGTATATCACCAACTGGCAAGCTGCGGACGATGAGGCATTCCTTGCTCAATCGGAGACGATGCGCGGCCAAATGCTGGATGAAAAAGAATCCCTGCTCTTTTACCAGTGGATCACGGATCGATCAGAAGCAGCAAATATTCAGCCACTTTGATTCAGCCGCCTCCAGCCGGGAGGCAAACATTATGAGTTTATCCGGGGGCGTGCAGGAATTGTTTGATGACGCCAATGGCGACCTTGCCATCGGTGACCTGCACGATGCCGTCATCAAGTATCGAAAATGCGTGGAGCTCGATCCGGAATTTTTTGACGGCTGGCATGCATTGGGGATGGCGCTGATGAAAACCGGCGACTTCTCTGGAGCCATAGAGGCCGGTAAGCGGGCTATCCGCTTGAACCTGAATGACCAGCTTGCGTGGTCAAGCTTATCACTGTTTTACGTGCGGAACGACCAGATCCCTCAGGCGGAAGCTGCAGGGGCCAAAGCAAAAGTTCTTTCATGGGGAGGTAAACTCCAAAACAGTGTGCTGGATGAAATGAACTCTTGGCCAACAAACTCCCCCACCCCACAGCACTGAAATTTTTCAAATGAGCAAACGTTTTTACATCACAACCGCAATTGATTACACCAACGCGGCACCACACATCGGCCATGCCTATGAAAAGGTCCTCGCTGATGTGATCGCCCGCTACCGCCGCCTCCGCGACGGGGACGCTTACTTTCTCACTGGCGTCGACCAACACGGGCAGAAGGTGAAACAATCTGCCGAAGCCGCGGGCATCGAACCCAAAGAATTCGCCGATCAGGTGACCGAAAAATTCCTGGCGCTCTGGAAATCCCTCGACATCCGCTACGATGACTGGGCGGCAACCACCGATCCACGTCACAAAAAAGCCGTGCAAAAAATCCTAAGCGATTTGCACGCGCAAGGGCAACTTTACAAGGCCACACATGCCGGATTTTACAGCGTCCGCCAGGAGCAATTTCTCACGGATAAAGAGCGCGACGCCGAAGGCAATTTCGGTTCCGAGTGGGGCGAGGTGGTCGAGATCGAAGAGGAAAACTGGTATTTCAAACTTTCCGAGCACCGGCAATGGCTGGCAGATTTCCTGGGAAAAACTCCCGGCTTCATCACACCCTCGTTCCGGCAGGTGGAAACCATCCGTGCTGTGGAAAAGCTGACCGGCGACCTTTGCATTTCGCGTCCGAAGGCCCGCCTGTCGTGGGGCATCGAGCTGCCATTCGATCCCGATTACGTGACCTACGTTTGGTTTGATGCGCTCATCAATTACATTTCCTTCGTGGGATATGCGTCGGATGGTGATGCTTCGCTGCCGGACTTCGACACGCTTTGGCCATGCGATTTCCATGTGATCGGAAAGGACATTCTGGTCCCGGCGCATGGAGTTTACTGGCCCATTATGCTGCACGCACTCGGCATCCCCGACGAACGCATGCCACGCCTGCTCGTCCATGGGTGGTGGAATCTCGGAGGTGCAAAGATCAGCAAAAGCACCGGCACCATCATCGATCCCGCACAGCTCAAAGAAACTTACGGAGCCGATGCGCTGCGCTACTACCTCATGCGCGATATCGCAACCGGACAGGATGCGGATTACAATGAATCCCGCCTGCAACAGCGCTACAATGCTGATCTAGCCAACGATCTTGGCAACCTGCTCAACCGGTCGCTCAACATGATCAGCCGTTACCGCGAGGGTGTTGTGCGGAAAGTGGAGTTTACCAATCCGGAAATCAACGCGCTTGAGCAACTCGGCAAAGCCTCGCTGGCAAAATACACATCCGCCATGGATTCCTGCGAAATCCACCTCGCCATGGAAGCGGTGTGGCTGTGGATCTCTGCATGCAATGCATTTGTAGAAACCAGCGCACCCTGGAAGCTCGCCAAGGATGACTCCTCCCGGGATCATCTTGACGCCGTACTATATACCCTTGTTTCCGCACTTCGCCGGATCGCGGTGCTTGTCTCGCCGGTGATCCCATCCGCCGCAGACCAGATCCTCAACCAGTTGCAATCCCCCATTGCCCCGGACACGCTGCTCGCAGGCCTCTTCGCCGAGCAAATCCCGGACGGTCATACTATCGGAGCACCCGTGCCGGTTTTCCCGAGGTTGGAAATTGCTGATGCTCAGCAGAATGCCTGACACCCCGCGGTTCATTCCTCTCACGTAAAACTATGAAACTCAGTTCCACCCTCATCTTATTAATACTGGCAGTGGCTGCGTGGCTGGTAGTGCGGTATGTCATCATGGAAACCCCGGGCACCCGCGAAAGCATAGCCCGCGGGCAATACGTGACCACTTTTAACGGGGACCAAATCGAGAGCATCACCATTCAGCGGCGCGACGTCCGGATTGCTTTGCAACGCAACGAATCCGGCTGGCGGATCACAGAACCAGTGGACGACATCGCCGATCCTGTCGCGATCGGCCAGCTCATCGGTGAACTCGAGATGATCCCGCGCACCGATACCATCGAAGCAGAAGGAGATCTTGAAAAAATTCAAAAGATGCACCGCGATTTTGGTTTGGAGGACCCGAAAATCCTTGTCGACCTTGGCGGCACCGGCGTGCCTGCGAGCATCATGATCGGGGATGAGACTGCCATTCAGTCCCAGAATTATCTACGGCTTTCCGACGAGGAGGCCGTGCATGTGG
>JBGTCP010000080.1:0-2205 GCA_041748815.1 Chthoniobacterales bacterium | reverse complement strand
ACGCACATGCCGCATCCCGTGGAGCGGATTCGGCGACATCGAGTGGCGGAGTTCCGTGGACGGGTATTTGCCAACCCATAGCGCGACAAGTGCAGCAGCCACTGCAAACGCTCCCATCATCCAGCGATACGCAGCCATGTCGCGCTCGAGCCACCATCCGCCCAGCCATGCAAAAAGCGTCATCGACAGCACCTTCACCAGCACGGCCTTCGAAAATAAATCCCCGCGTTCCTTCGCCGGATAATTCTCCTGATAAATCTGCGTGAGCAACGGAATGCCGATGGACATGCTCAGCACGCCGAGCATCGAACCCAGCACAAACCCGGCGAGCCCGTCCACCAGTGCGGCGACCACAAAACCCAGACAACCAATCCACGCAAAAAACGAACTTCCGCGCGCGGCAGTCCAGTTCATCGCCTTCGTGAGAGAAACCGCGAGCGGACTCAGGATCAACCCGATTGGCGAACTCACCACCACCAGCGCTTTTACCATCGCTCCGGCCTCAAAGTGCTGGACCGCGATAAGCAACAAAAACGTGAACCCGGCGGTCTCCAGAACGCCGGTAGAGACAGCGCGGCGCAGTTCCAGTTGAAACGTGCGCTGCTTCCGTGCGTCAGGGTTCAATTCCGCAGCGACCTTTCAGCGAGCGGGTTCAATACCCCGGACCGGCCACCAGTTTTTGCAACTGTTGTTGGAACTCAATGAGATCCGGCTCTGACGGGCGATACCCTTCCTTCGCAGCCGTGAGGCCGAGGCGGCCCATTTGGTCAAGATACCAATCCGCCTTTCCACCATCGCTGAAGCGCACCTTGCCACTCACCAGCGTGCCCGGTTTTGTGATCTGATCCATCGTCACCTGCACGCCACCGGCAGGTGCTTCATCACCCAGCAGATCGGCCTCCTGCGCCTCATCTTCCGGCTTCTTCGGTTCAGGTTCCTCAGGATCTTTCGGCAGCAAACGCAGGTCGTCCACGAGAAAACGTGTCTCCATGTAAGTCAATGAAACCTCAAATTCCTCCCGCACCCGCTTCTGCACATCGGCAATGGTCTGTCCGCTCTCAATCCAGGCAGCAATCGCCTGCTTTTGTTCCTCAGAAAATTCGTGCATATCACCAAGAATGCGAAAACCGCATCCGCTTTGCAATCCCGGATCAACATTTAGTCGATTTCAGCTTCCTGTCTCGTCTGCGCCTGCATTCCTCCGCTCCCCATCCGCACTCCACCAACGCTCACACTTCCACACCACCCGCACCCATGCGTCATCCTGACGAAGGAAGGATCCCGCAAGCGTCCCGCTTGAGCCTCCACCCATCGGTGCGTTCGCCCCACACCCGCCGCACTTTCCTGTTCGTCCTGGCGGCGAAGCCAAACTCTAGCAAGACCCGGCAGGTTCGCCTGCGAGATCCCTCCTGCGTCGGGATGACGATGGTGTGAGATTTCTGCTTTCGGCACCACGGCTTTTTTTCTCAGCAAAAGTGTGCAGCCCTGCATCCATACCTAATTCTCACCCCCGAGTGGGAGCAGCCGGATAATGCGCTTGCCGGGTCCTCAACAGCATGTTAGGTCCAACCGATGAAGATCGGCCTCGCCCTACTCGTGCTTTTTTTCACTGCGGCGGTGTCTGGGCAGAAAATCGATCAGATCCCGGAGCCGCCCGAAACAGCCGGTGCGCGCCAGCGTGATGTTACATCGATTCCTTCATCCATCACCCACGAGCGGACGGACGGCGATCAATACCGATACTCTATTCCAGGTATTTACAACACTTCAGAAAAACACATGGAAGATGCCGAAAAATTTAAAAGTTTCGAGGCAATGTACAGGGCTAGCATTCCTACATGCGAAGCATTCAACATCGACTACAAATCCCGCCGGTGCACGTTTACGACATCCCGCGAACTCGCTCCGGTTGAACTCGCGAATGCGATCGACCAAATGGCATGGCTCGCGGGAGACATTCCTTATTGGGGGGAATTGGAGGCGAGGGACATTCCAAGAAGCGACGAATTCGATGAAGAAAAGTATCTCGTCACAGTGGTTGATGATGACTTCCCCTCGAACTTGGCTTGGTTCAGGGTTCCACAGGCTCTTGAAGTGTCGACCTTGATTGGCCTCGGCGGATTTCAGCTGGGAAAGTTGATGTTTACCCCCACGACCGCCCATTGCATGGCGCATTCCAGATATGCCATGCGCATTCTTGATGCT